>DOJV01000010.1:1995-2662 GCA_003511125.1 Candidatus Uhrbacteria bacterium | reverse complement strand
CAATCAAAGCAAGACAAAACTTGCAACACAGCGCCGGTCGCCTTTCTTAGCGTTCAAAGACCGGATATCCGAACGCCCAGCCCGAAGATATAACACCTCGATCTTTCTTATCAGGCGTCAGAAAGCGAGATGAGTCAGAGCCCTTAGGCTACGACTGAAACAAAGCTCGGAACGGCAAAGGCTTTCGCCACGGCGTTCTTGGCTTGTGAGAAGATGTTGGCAGTTAAATTCTCTTGCATCCAGGATTAACGAGGTTGGATACATCCTCGACTTGCACCTACGAACAACAAGCTTCCATCGATCCCGATCAGTCCCGCCTTGGTGACAAAAACATTATCGCTAAGGCGAGAACGACCAAAAATCATTCGCGCATTTTTTCTCTGATTTGTCGATCGATTTCTCTTTTTTTAATAACCGCGCGTTTTTCGTATTTCTTTTTTCCGCGACCCAAAGCAAAAGTAAGCTTAATTAAATTCCGATGAGTATACACCTTAATTGGCACTAAAGTCAAGCCTTGAGTATTAATTTTACCGGTCAGTTTATTGATATCACGACGACGAA
Source organism: Candidatus Uhrbacteria bacterium (assembly GCA_003511125.1). Taxonomy (GTDB): domain Bacteria; phylum Patescibacteriota; class Patescibacteriia; order UBA9934; family GWF2-40-263; genus UBA12403. The sequence goes on along the minus strand of DOJV01000010.1, from coordinate 2,101 downwards.
GCAAAATTTTGCGGTTTTGATAAGGATCATACGATTCTTGCGGACCGGCCGGATTGTAACGAGAAATTAAACAATTCTTTAACCAAAGCTCGCCGTCTCGGGACAT
>DOJV01000010.1:0-1921 GCA_003511125.1 Candidatus Uhrbacteria bacterium | reverse complement strand
AAATTCGATATCCCAGAGTATCGAACCAACCGTCAAATCACCGCCCCCGAACTTAGGGTGGTAGACGAAAACGGCCTGCCGCTTGGTATTTTAAAAACCAGCGAAGCTATTCGAATTGCCGAAGAGCGCGGTTTTGATTTGGTCGAAGTTTCACCAAAAGCCGAACCACCAGTAGCCAAAATTTTGGATCACGGCCAATTTAAATATCAAAAAGAAAAAGAGGTTAGAAAACAAAAAATTCAATCCCACGAAGTCGATATCAAAGGTGTGCGCCTTTCGGTTCGTATTGGTGAACATGATTTTGAAATCCGCCGCCAGCAGGCCAAAAAATTCTTAGAACGCGGCGACAAAGTTCGCCCAGAAATCGTCCTACGCGGCCGCGAAAAAGCCCACGCCTACTTGGCCGACGAAATCATTACCAGATTTGTTAAATCATTGGAAAGTGAGTTCCCTATTCGCACAGAACAAGCAGTTACCAAGCAAGGCGGTAGGGTCACAGCCATAATTGCCCGCTCCTAATTGACAAAAATCGGCGCTTTCGATATACTCGGAGCGCTTTTGTTTATCCGGCAACCGCCGGACATTTGTCCCGGCAACTGCCGGATTTAGCTAAAAATATGAAGTGTAAGACTCATAAAGCGCTCGCCAAACGCGTGCGCGTCACCAAAACCGGTAAAGTCATGAAACGCTGCTGTGGTCAGGACCATTTTAATACTCGCGACCCGGGCAAAATCACCCGCAAAAAACGTCGCGATACCGAACTGTCCCGATCCCATGTCAAAGCTTTCCGGACTCTTTTACCTTATTCTAAAGTAAAGTAATTGTTGAAGTCACAGAGTTGTGGAATAGTGTTTTTGAAAGTTAAAAATTTTCAAGTGTTCAAAATGTTCAATTTTCAAAAAACGAACAACTTGAACAATTTAAACATCTAAACTTCCACTCACTTAACAACTCCAACACTTAAAAAAAATATGCCTAGAGTAAAACGCGGAACCCAACATGTAAAACGCCGCAAAAATCTTCTTAAAAAAACCAAGGGCTTCATGTGGGGTCGTAAATCAAAAATCAAAGTCGCCAGAATTGCTTCTATTAAAGCCGGCGTCTATGCTTATCGCGATCGTCGCGCCAACAAACGCAACTTCCGCCGCTTGTGGCAGGTGCGCATTAACGCCGCAGTTCGCGAATTTGGTTTGAGTTATAGTCGTTTCATCGACAAACTTAAAAAATCCAATGTCGAAATTGATCGCAAAGTTTTGTCAGAATTAGCCAAGGATTACCCAGCTGTATTTGCTAAGGTTGTTGAAGAAGTGAATAAGTAAAGGGGTAAAAGCGTAAAAATTGTAAAAGTAAAAAAACCGCTGAAAATGCGGTTTTTTGGTGCCAAATTTTACACTTTTACCATTTTACATTTTTACCGGCCCACAGATATTGACAAAATAAGAAAAATATGCTAAATTTACGCGTCGGTTCTTTACCTAACCTTGATCGTTTTAGGAGTTATCTTGAAAAGAATAATCGTAGAAGCCTGGACAACGTCGGCCAAGGTCGGCGAAAAGCTGATTTTTACCTTTTGCCTTGGTTCAAGTCATGGTGTGATTACCAGATCGGCCAGAGCTGAAATCTGTATCGAACCTCCGGCGCTTGCCAAAATCGTCAAAGGTCTCGAGAACGGAAAAATCAGCACCGGTTCGAACGAAATCATCATCGAAACCAGCGCTGTAGGAAACGGCTTGCTAGTCGTCGCCCCGGAAGAAGAGTCCGGATTTCCGGGAATTCAGATAATGTTCCGTGTCTCCCCTAAACCGACAGACAAAAGGTCACGGCTTAAGGAAGGCGAGGAACCAACTGGCCCAGCGATCCTGCTGGCCAGCAAAAACCCCACCCCACCCGCGGCCAACGACGCACTTCGCGCCCTGGCCAC
>DOJV01000001.1 GCA_003511125.1 Candidatus Uhrbacteria bacterium | reverse complement strand
TTTAGGAGATAGAAAAGTTTTTTACCAGCAGTTGTATTTTTACTTGACCGGTTGAAGTGTTTTTCTGGTTTTTTGATTTTTTCTGTTGTTTGTCGATTGTTTCACTCACTCGCTGTCCTTTTTTTTCACTCACCCCGGCCGTCCACCTCACCCCTCTCCCAAAAGGAGAGGGGTGAGGTGGAATCGAACGGTTGAGTGAGAGGGACGGCCGGGTGAAGAAACGTCGAACCGTTAGATGCTAATTTTTTTAGACTCCACCTCTAAGACCTCGGGTTTGCCAAAACCCCTTTTTTGTTTTAAGATTAGTATGATTTTTATGAAAAACCTCAATATTTCTCAACCAGCCATTCGTGGCTTGTTACACGCGGCCGGGGCGATCCTTTACATTTTTGCGATTTCACTTTTTTTGGACAAAGGTGAAGCTTTTTTTGGCTCAAACTTGCCAAATCTATTCGGTCCGATTTTAATTTTAAGTCTTTTAGTTGTTTCGGCCGCGATTATGGCGATTTTGTTTTTTCTAAAACCGGTCATGCTTCTTATCGAGAAACAAAGTCGGGAAGCTGTTCTGCTTTTAGCTTTCACCATGGGCTGGTTTGTCTTTTTGGTTGCCGCTTTATTTTTAGTTGTCGCTTTATTCTAATCTTTCCAACCCTTTTCGCCCCTTCCACTCCTAACTTATCCCGTCCATTATGCCCCTCCAACCCTCAACCCCACCCAAACTTTCCGTCCACTTCGTCGCCTGGAACAGCATGACCAACATGCCCGATCTTTTTGAATCAATCGAAAATCAGACTTATAAAGATTTTACGGTGCGGGTTGTTGACAACGGTTCGTCAGACGGCGCCGAGAAGTGGTTACGAGAAAAATATCCTTCGATTACGATTATTCGCAATACTCGTAATTTGGGTTTTGATGCCGCTCACAATCAGGCTCTAAGATTTGCTATTGATAAATGGGCCGGTGAAGATTTGTCGCGTTGTTATATTTTGGTGGTTAATCCGGATGTTATTTTAAAACCGGATTGCTTTGAAAAATTATTGGTCGAGGCCGAGGCTCACCCTGAAGCTGGTAGCTTTACACCAAAACTTCTTAAAACTTTTAAAGACAAGGGTACAGATGAAGTTTTGCGCGAGCACACTAATTCCGATGTTATCGATAGTACTGGTCTTAGGGCCAACCGTTTCCGTTGGTTTTACGAACGCGGCGCCGGTGAATTGGACAAGGGTCAGTTTGATGCTTCACGTGAGGTTTTTGGTGTTAGCGGAGCCTCGGCTTTATATCGGGCCACGGCTTTGCAAGATATAAAAATGTCGAACGGTGAATATTTTGATAATGATTTTTTTGCTTACAAAGAAGACATTGATTTAGCTTGGCGCTTGCAAGGAAAAGGTTGGGAAGCTCGTTTTGTGCCCGAGGCCGTGGCTCATCATGCTCGGGGTATGTATGGCAAAGAGCGGGTTGGTTTTTTTGAGCGCTTAAAAAACCGTCGGCAAAAATCCAAACAGCGCAGTTTTTATTCGACGCGCAATCACTGGTGGCTACTGGTAAAAAATATGAGTTTAGCCGAACTGATTTTTTCCGCGCCTTGGGTGCTGCCAGCCGAAGTGGCTCGTTTTGTTTATGTCTGTTTGTTTGAGCCCTCGTCTTGGTTAGCGATTTTTGATTTTTTCGGCAAACTGCCAAAGATGTTAAGAAAACGTCGCGAGATTTTATTTGGCCGTTCAGTGCCACGAAAAAAAATTACTGCCTGGTTTATATGAAAGACCTATCGATTTTTATCGTCCACTACAACACTCCGCGTCTTTTAAGACAAACCCTTAAAGGTCTATATCGTTTTGCGCCAAATTGTTCGCATGAAATTATTGTTGTCGATAATAATCCTAAATCTCGGGTTGCAGATCAAGTCAAATCAGAATTTCCCGGGGTTAAAATTGTGGTTAACGAGAAAAACTTGGGTTTTGGTCGAGGTATGAATTCGGCCGCTGCCGTGGCCGACGGTCGTCATTTTTTAATTTTCAATCCGGACATTGCTATCCTCGAGGGTTCGCTTGATAAGTTGGTGAATTTTTTAGACGAGCACCCCCGCGTTGGGGCTGTTGGTCCGAAACTTTTAAATCCCGATCGCTCACTACAAACTTCTTGTTATCGTTTTGCCAAACCATTAACCATTCTGGCTCGCCGTCTGCCGTTAGCTGAAAAAATTCCCAGTTTGAAAAAAGAACTCGATCGCTACCTTATGAACGATTTTGATCACAGCTCAACCAAAGAAATTGATTATCTCCTTGGGGCCTCGCTTTTGGTGCGTCGTGAGGCTTGGGAAAAGACCGGTGGTTTTGATCCCGAGTATTTTATGTATTTCGAAGACCAGGATTTGTGCCGCCACCTTTGGCAGCTCGGTTGGAAAGTTATGTATTATCCGGAATCGGAAATCGTTCACTACCACCGTCGCGAAACTGCCGAGGGTAATTTACTTGAACAACTTTTTAATCCATTAACCAGAATTCAAATCAAGAGTGCTCGATATTATTTTAAGAAGTGGCAATAATTTTTTTACACTTCATAAAAATTTTTTATGTATCCTCCACAAAAAAAATCTAAAATTTGGATTCTTGTCGTGTTTATCGTGGTGGTTATTGGTGTTGTAATTTGGACAGCGGTTAACGCCGGGTTAATGGCCACTTCACTTTTAGACGGTCGCGATCGTTTGTTCGAGGCCAAAGGCGCGATTGAGACTTTGGATTTTGCCGGGGCCGAGGTTTCGCTTGATCAAGCCGAGGTTGATTTTGATCAGGCTGGAAAACACTTGCGGCGAATTTCTTGGTTAAAAGTTTTGCCCTGGATCGGACCACAAGTTAAAGCGGCCGACGAGGTTTTTAAAATTTCTTCCAATCTTTTTGAAATCGTTGATAAAATTTCCGGGCTTGGCTCCGAACTCACGCGCTTGGCGAGCGAAGCCAGCGATACCGCCTCGGCCATCGCTCCTTTACGCTACGACGAATTGTCGCCAACCACCAAGCGGATTCTTTTACAACGACTTAATGGTGCGGCTCCGGATTTGGCTTTGATGGCCGAGCAAACCAAGTTGGTTAAAGAAGAACTTAAAGATTTTTCCGATGTCCCCGAACCCATGGGTTTGATCATTCGAAAACTCGAGGGTTTTTTAGACGAGGCTTATAGTACCTTAACTTTGGCTTCCACGGCTGCCAGAATTATTCCGGCTTTTACTGGCCTTGGCCAAGAAAAAACTTTCCTTTTGCTTTTGGAAAACAACGCCGAATTGCGACCGGCCGGCGGTTTTATTGGGGCTTACGGAATTTTAAAAATTGAAGACGGCGAGATTAAAGAGTTAACGCTCAAAGATTCTTATCTTTTAGATTCAGCCGCCGATCCTTACTATTTTGCGGTTCCGCCCGAGCCCTTGCAACAATATTTATCGACTGAAAAGTGGTATTTTCGCGATAGTAACTGGTCGCCGGATTTTCCAACCGCCGCTCGTCAGGCTATTCGTATGTTTACCGGCGAAGTTTTGTCCATTCCAGTCGAAGAACGAGAATTTATTCAAGAACCGCTTTCTTTCGATGGTGTTATAGCTTTTACGCCAAGTTTTGTTTCCGATCTTTTAACTTTTACCGGTCCGATTATGATCGGTGGTCAAGAATTTTCAGCTGACAATATTTTGGATACCTTGGAATACCAGGTCGAGGTAGCTTTTCGCGACACAGGTATTCCATATGAACAACGAAAGGAAATCATTACCGATCTTTTTAACGAAATGAAGACCAGAATTTTTGATCAACCATTATCTCGTTGGGGGCCGGTGGTTGATGCCTTGGAAGAAAATTTGCAAGAAAAGCAAATAGTCCTTTTTAGTAATTCTTCAACCGAGGCCGAGGAAGTTATTCGAAAGGCCAATTGGGGCGGGGTAGTAGAAACCGGTGATAAAGATTTTTTAATGGTCGTCGATGCTAATTTGGCTAGTTTAAAAACCAATCCTCAAGTTTTTAGAAATATTAAATACGAAATTACACCAACCACTAACGGTCGTTTTGTTGGTAAAGTTACAATTACTTATGACCATCAGGGTGGTTTTGATTGGAAGACAACTCGCTACCGAACCTATACCAGGATTTACGTTCCTTATGGTAGTGAACTGTTCAATTTTTCAGGTTCTTTGGCCGACGACAAAATCAAGAGTCCTTCGGGGGTTAGTGGTACGTTGGATGTTGAGCAAGAATTAGGTTCAACGGTTTTTGGAACCTTTATCTCAATCGAACCTGGGCAGAGTCGGGATTTGGTTTTTGAGTTTTATCTGGCAAAGCCTGTTCAGACAGCCATCGAGTCAGGAAATTATACTTTGGTTGTGGATAAACAGATTGGTGCCGCCGAAAACGGATTGACCACCGAGCTAAATTTTGGTAAGAAGGTGAGGTCTGCTGACCCGGCCGAGCCTCAATATTTGTGGGGTGACAGCATTTATTCCGGAAGTTTTGGTTTGGCGGGTGATCTAGTCATTAATGTATCGGTAGAAGAATAGTTACTGGAGTATACAAAACTACGAAATTGGAGTTGATAATTATCAAAACATTCGTAGCAATTCGTAGATTAGTAGTTTGGTAGCCAAATTCGTAGATTCGTATACCATCGCAGTCCAACCATATGTTTATAAAAAAAATCGGCATCGACCTCGGCACTACCACCGTCCTCGTTTACTTACCTAAACGAGGCGTTATTATCAATGAGCCATCAGTTGTGGCTATTTCCAAAATTGATAAAAAAGTTTTGGCCGTTGGTCGCGAAGCCAAAGAAATGATTGGTCGCACACCGGATTCGATTGTTGCTCGTCGGCCTTTGAAAGATGGTGTGATTGCCGATTATCGAACTACCGAAGCCATGCTGCGTTATTTTATTAACAAGGCTGTGGGCGGCATTCGAATTTTTCGTCCCGAGGTTATGGTGGCTGTGCCCGGTGGCATCACTTCCACCGAACGTCGCGCGGTTATCGATGCCACCTTGGCTGCTGGTGCTCGCGCCGCTTACATTATTAAAGAGCCGATTGTTGCCGCCATCGGCGCCAACATCCCCATCGGCTCGCCGTCCGGTCATATGATTATTGACATCGGCGGCGGTACTTCCGAGATGGCGGTTTTGTCGCTTGGCGGAATTGTGGCCTCGGAATCAATTCGTATTGGTGGAGTTAAATTTGATCACGCTATTTCTGAATTCGTTCGTCGCAAATACGGTTTGGCCATTGGTGAACGAACCTCTGAAGATATTAAAATCCGTATCGGTTCGGCCATGTATTTACCAGAAAAATTAGTCATGGAAATTAAAGGCCGCGACATGGTTACTGGTTTGCCAAAAATTCTTGAAGTCACTTCTGACGACGTTACCGAAGCTATTCAAAACGAACTCGAAGGCATTATTGCCACGGTCAAAGACGTTCTCCATAAAACCCCGCCCGAACTTTCGGCCGATGTTATGGAAAAGGGAATTGTCCTCTCAGGTGGTTCTAGTCAACTTCGCAACCTCGATCAACTTATTTCCGAAGCCACCGGTGTCCCGGTTTATGTAGCCGAAGACCCCCAACTCTGCGTTGCCAAAGGTACTGGTGTAGCTCTAGAGAATTTGGAAGCGTATAAGAGAAGTATTTTTACAAGTTAAGACGAAATTCCCCCACCTGTAGTCCTCCCCCTCGGGGGGAGGAGTTCGAAAATACGCGAACACGTTCCTCCCCCCAAGGGGGAGGGCTAAAGCCCGCCACGGGCCAGGGAGGGGGATCGAATTTCTATGCCCACCATCGCCATCGATTCCTCCTCCGCCGAAAAGCCTCAGCGCACCGGGGTCGAGGAATACTCTTTTCAAATAATTGAACGATTAAAAAAAAGCGCGGTTTTGGAGGGAACCAGCGTTGTTTTGTTTTCACCAAAAACTCTTAAGTGGCCGTTTAAAAAATTCTGGATGCAAATTCGCGTAACTTGGGAATTGTGGCGCCGGCCACCCGAGGTGTTTTTTGTGCCCGGTCAAGCTTTGCCGTTTTTTATTTCCAAAAAAATCAAAGTTGCCACCACTATTCACGATGTTGGCTTTCGCCGCTATCCGCAATTGTATCCGCCGGCCGAAGTTCGTCGCCAAGAAGCGGTTACTCGTCGAGCTGTCAGGCGAGCCGATATAATTTTTACTCCAAGTGAGTTTACCGAAACCGAACTCGTCGAGCTTTACCAAGCTAAACTGGAGAAAATTGTGGTCACCCCGCTTTCGGCCGACACCGATCGTTATAAATTTTTGTCGCGCGAGACCATTGAACCGACTTTGCAAAAATATCGTTTGGGTTATAAAAATTATTTTCTTTTTGTTTCCCGAGTCGAGCTTAAAAAAAATCCTGAAGTTTTAATTTCCGCTTTTGGCGAGTTAAAAAATAAAATGGGTTTTGGTGATCCTTTGCGTCTGGTTTTTGCCGGTCGTCCGGGATTTGGTTTTGAAAAAATTAAAAAGCTCTACGAAATTTCGCCGGTTAAAGATTCTATTTTGTCGCTCGGATTTGTGCCGCTCGAAGACTTGCCGGCTTTAGTTAACGGTGCTCGGGCTTTGGTTTTGCCCAGCTGGTATGAAGGTTTCGGCATCCCCGCTCTCGAAGCCGCGGCTTGCGGCACACCGGTTATTGCCGCCGACATTCCGCCAATCCACGAGGTTCTGGGTGAAGCCGGACTTTTTGTTCCACCGTTCGAGCTTGAGCTTTGGGAGCAAGCCATGGAAAAGATTGCTAAAGATCCGGTTTTGGTTTCCGAGCTTTCGCAAAAAGGTTTGGAACGCGTAAAAAATTTTTCTTGGGATTCAACCACTCAAAAAATCGCCGAGACTATAAACAAACTTTTGAAGGAATAAAAAAACACCATTAGACATTAGAAATTAAAAATTAGACATTTCCAACCTATGGATTATGTTGCTCGCGAATTAATTAATGTCGGATTTTCCGATAAAGAGGCCGCGGTTTATTTGGCGGCTTTGCAACTTGGTTTGTCTTCAATTCAAGACATTGCCAAAAAGTCCGGGGTTAACCGGGCCACCACTTATTTATTGGTTGACGTCCTGATCAAAAAAGGTTTGATGGGCGTTTTTGTAAAAGACGGCCGTAAATTTTTTGCCGCCGAATCGCCG
>DOJV01000006.1 GCA_003511125.1 Candidatus Uhrbacteria bacterium | reverse complement strand
TCCAACCTGGGTCTCAGAGTGGCCAATCTTTCAAACCTCAATGGCCGAACCGCTCGCAAGCAACCCCGAAGCCGCCGAACGCAGCGAACTCTACATCGCCGGCCTCGAAATCGCCAACGGCTTCACCACCGTCAGCGACATCGAAAAACAAAAAATACTCTTTGAAGAGCAACGAGTAATGCGCCTAGCCGACGGTAAAAAAGAAGTCCGCCTCGACGAAAAATATTTAACCGATCTCGAAGGCAAACCACTACGCGCCGCCGGCATGGCCATGGGGGTTGATAGGTTGGTCATGCTGTTGACCGGAGCTTCGAGTATTGGCGAGGTGACGGCGTTTGCGTGGGATGAGGTGTAACCAAAATTCATCAAATTACAGACAAACAAAAACTCCGTCCTTTTTAAGGATGGAGTTTTAATCTTTTTTTATAACTCTTTATTTAGTAGGCGGTATTGGAATAATATCCACTCAAAACTTTTCTAGCTTCCGCGGCGGCCATCGAACCTGGTCCTTCTTGAACTATTTTTTCCAAAGCCTTTTTTCCAACTTCAGTTCGCATCAAGGAATTTACAAGAGGAATTCCGACTTCAGCCGCTCCACCGATATTATTTTCTAATAACCTAATTCGTCCTGAAACAGTTGCCAAATCTAGAGCCCCGTCTCTTTTAGCCAAATGATTTAATACGTCTGCTACGTTAGCAAACAAAATTCTCCTTACTTCAGAGTTTTGCGAGTCTCTTTGTTGTCTACCTGCCCACAATCTTGGATCGTCAATAATTTTCTCTAAATTTTCTACATAACTTCCGTCTATCTGTTCCTTGAGAGAATAACCCTCTCCGTCTTTAAAATTTAAATATGCTTCGAACCTCATAGGGAAAGTGACCCCCTCTCTGTGGCTGGTATTGGAAATAAAGGCCGCCAAAACCTCTCGTGCTTTTGGATGTTTAATAAATTCCGGAACATTTATTATGGCAAATAATTGAACATACAGTTTTTCTGCCGCCAAATCGTTTTTGTAATATTTTACACCACCCGCCGCAACATAATCTCTCGCCGTTTGTGCCGTTTTCTCCATCAACTCGTCGGGCAAATCACCAGCTTCCTTTGCTAATTCCAAAAATTTTTTTCTCAAATCGTGAGCCGCTTTATAGACGTCAAATTCCGTTATAATCCCAGCGCGCGCTTTATCGGTGTACGTTCTTGTTGGAACAGTGTATTCTTGAATCATTTTGTCATCAACTTCTAATGCTTTTAGTAATTTACTTAACAAAGCTTCTTTATTTTCATGATCTTGGACACCTTCGGGCACTGGCCCACCCGGTTTTCGTAATGACATATTTATAGTAAATAAGAATTAAAATTGATCTAACGTCATTTTAGACCAAACTGGGTTTTTTTCAAGTTTTTATCCACAATTAAGCTAAAAAACTCAAAGGGGGGAAACAAAACATCTTCGAAAAAAAATATTTAACCGATCTTGAAGGCAAGCCACTCCGCGCCGCCGGCATGGCCATGGGAGTTGATCGGTTGGTGATGCTGTTGACCGGAGCTTCGAATATTGGCGAGGTGACGGCGTTTGCGTGGGATGAGGTTTAAAGACTTCCATCGCCACCCCTTTAACGGGTATCCCGAAGCCTCTGCCGTGCCGACGGTGGGAGGGATCCCGTTAGGTTCAGCAAAACCGACGGTTAACAAAAAACCTCCAACATCACGTTGGAGGTCTTTTTAATTCTTCAGTCTGTACTGGAACTTAGGAGATCCCTCCCACCGTCGCTCGTGGCGAGCTATGGCGGGCACGGCAGAGGCTTCGGGATGACGATTAGCAAATTAAACCCTCAGATACTTCCGCATAGCTACCGCTGTCGAAAACAAACAAACCAAAGCCGCGCCAACAAACTCTGAACCATAAACCCAATAACCTTGGCCAATGAAGAAATCTTTTAATTTGGAGCCGGAATCAAAATACGAAGCAAAAACAGGATCCAGAACCGTGGCCGCAAAAATCATGAAGGCACCGGAAATTAGTACGGCTAAAAAGGAGAAAATCAGGGCTTCGATAAGAAAGGGGGTACGAATAAACCAGCCTGTGGCCCCGACCAAACGCATGATGGAAATTTCCTCGCGGTGGACAAAAATTGCTACTCGAACAGTATTGAAAACAATTAGCACGGCAATGGTTAAAAAGAGAATGACTAAAATCAGACCAAAAAATCTAACTTGNNAACGAAGGGTTGTCTAAGGCTTCGAGAATCATGGGATAATTATCGGTAGAATTGGCCTGAATAATTAATTCGTAACCAAAAGGATTTTCACCGACTTCTTCGATCGAAGCTAAAACGATTGGGTTATTGGCGTGTTTGATTTTAAAAGCCTCTAAGGCCTCGTCCGGAGTAATGATTTGAACGTCTCGGACTTCGGAAAAACTTTGTAAATAAATCGCCGTGTTTTTTGCGTCAGACTCGACAGCTTCGGTTTTAAAAGTTACGGAAATATCCACCCGACTTTCGATATTTTTTATGGCCGCGTCGGTGGCCAGGTTTAAACTAAGCAAAATATTCAAGGCCAAAAGAGTCAAAGTCAACATGCTAACCGTAACCAAAGACAACCAAATATTTCTGAAAAAATGTTGAAAAGCGAATTTTATGACTCGCAAAAGTGTGGACATAAATTTTAAAATCCAAAATTTAAAAAGAAAAACTTAGCTTGATTTCACAAACGATACCGACCTTCTTCTTCGTCGGAAATAATTTGACCGTCGTGAAGAGTAACTACTCGGCGACGCAAGTGATTTACCACCTCGCGATTATGGGTAACCAAAACCACGGTCGTGCCGAACTCGTTTATTTTTTTTAAAAGATTGATAATTTCGTGAGCGTTGATGGTATCTAAATTTCCGGTCGGTTCATCGGCAACAATAATTTTTGGTTTATGGGCCAGGGCCCTAGCAATGGCCACCCGTTGTTGTTCACCACCGGAAAGCTGACGTGGATAACGATTGCCACAATCGTGTAAATTAACAATTTTCAAAACTTGAGGCACAATTTCTTGAATACGCCGCGAACCCACACCAGAGACCTCTAAAGCAAAAGCAATATTTTCGGAAACGGTTTTTTTAGTTAACAATTTAAAATCCTGAAAGACCACGCCAATTTGCCGACGCAACAACGGCACGTCCTCGGCTTGAATTTTACTAATATCCCAATCGCCAATAATGACTTCGCCCCGCGAAGGCAATTCTTCGGCAAACAAAAGTTTAGCCAAAGTGGTTTTGCCGGTGCCACTTTGTCCAACAATGGAAACAAACTCCCCGGGCCGAATGTGCAAACTAACATTTTGCAAAGCCATGGTGCTGGGAGAATATTTTTTTGAAACGTTTTTTAGACGAATCATAACTAATAGGAGATACTAAAAAAGATTTTTCCATTTAAAAATCTCTAAATGGTTGTACTTGTCGAAAAGCGCTATCTTTGATATGATACCGCGCGCAAGAATTCTAGACAAGTTAATAAAATATTTGCGGGTATGGTTTAGTGGTAAAACGACTGCTTCCCAAGCAGTAGTCACGAGTTCGATTCCCGTTACCCGCTCCAGGCCGTCGAACAGCCTGGATAAGATGATCAGAATTGGGCGAATGTTTTACAGTTGAATGGTGGAAGGTAGTAAACCAAAGGCTTGAAGGGACGTCTAACGTCCCCGACGATGTTTTTCGCCGATGTAGCTCAGTTGGTAGAGCGCCGGTATCGTAAACCGAAGGTCGTGGGTTCGATTCCCACCATCGGCTCCATTCCACTTCGCGATGTTGGCCACAGCTTCGCTCGGAATTGTCGTGAAAAAAAAATAAAAGTAAAAAGACCGGGGTTTTACCCGGTCTTTTTAAAAAACTAAAAATTAGAACTCTTAAATCTTCAAAAAATTCCAAATTTTTGAAGCCGCGGTAAAGTTTTCGATAACTTCGCTCATACCAACTTTGTAAACAATAATCGTTTTAACATTGAACTGCGTACCATCGTCGCCTTCAACTTGGTCGCTGGCCGAGGCAATACTGTAAACATTACCCAAATCAATTACCTCGGTCGGGGTGTTTAATTCATTGTTAGACAAAAAGTCCAGCCATTCTGGCGGCAATTGTGTAAGCGGCAAATAACCCAGGTCGCCACCATCGGCGGCCGAGACATCTTCACTGACTTCGATGGCCACGGTGGCAAAATCTTCGTTGTTTTTAAGACGAGCTAAAGCAGCATCGATTTTGGTTCGAGCAGCGGCCTGCAAATCTTCATCGGCGTTAATTGCTTCTTCGACTTGTGAAGCTAGAACTACTGGTTTAACCACATGGCTCATAAACTCTTCTTTTTCCCAACCAAACAAACGTTCAACTTCGGACAAAAAGGCTTCTTCGAAACCGCTTGAGGTATAGGCTTCGGTATAGACTTCGTCAAGTTTTGTTTGATCTAAAGAAATGGCGTAACGATTAGCCAGCTGGCGAATAACTTCCCGATCGATCATGGTTTCGATAATACTGGTATCTAGTTCAGCTTCGGACATTTGTTCTTCTGCGGCCGTTTCGTTGGCTAGATAAAAATTTTCCAAAGCCTGACGTTCTTTGTAAAAATCCTTAAAAGAAATCGGCTGCATGTTAACTACGGCAATCGGATAAGGAACAATCTTGGTAACAACGCCGACAAATTTATCATCGATTGGCAAAATATAAATTGCCGCTGTTAGAGCGGCGACGCAAACCAAAACCAGCAAACCTAAAATCAGGCCGACCAGCAAACGGAACTTTTTATTAACCACGGGCAGAACATTAGACCGAGTTGGCGGAGTTAAAACCGGGTCAACGGACGGAGGTATTTCCATAATATTTGATCATTTCAAATTTATTAGTATCGAAGAAGTAATACCACCATTTTCGAATGTTGGCAATTGAGGATAAGTCAACCGGGTCCTCGGAAGTCAAAAAAACATTAGCTCCGTCTTCGGTTACTGAGGTATTTTTAGAGATTTGGGAACCGGGTAAAACTACAACTTTTTCACCGGGCTTGGCTAAACCCAGTTTAATTCTAGCCTCGCGTTCAATATAAGTTTCGGTTTGTACTGAGTTCATTAAAGCCGAAATGTCGGAATTTTGAGCCTCTAAACTAACTTTTTCCGCCTCCAGATCGGTAATTTCTTGATGGATAGTATAATTTCTGGCAAATTCGCGACCAAAAGAAAAAAGTAGAAAAGCCAAAATTAAAAGTTGCACCAACAAAGCTGTGCGCGAAGCCAGCAAGCGACCAAGCCAAGTTGTCCGAACTTGGGAAGCCATAGTTATTCTTGAAAAAATTGACCAGCAGCTTTACTGCTTTCCCGTTTTTTTATGGCCTCGGTCAAACGTTCAACTTCTTGATCGCTCATTTGTTCGGCCAGGGTTTTTAATTTTTGGGCACGAAGAACTATAGCCGGATCAGCCAAAGTTTCCTGGCGCAAATCATTTAAAAGATGATGCAAATCAATTGGTCGGTGTACACGACAAGCCGCAATATCGGCGCGTTCGCCGGCAGTGCGAATAATTACCGTGCCAAAACGAAAAATCGTTGCCAGCAAACCTTTAACACGATAGGTTACTTCTTCGATTTCCTCGTGATTCACTTCGGAAATTGTTCGATCAGAAAAACCATGCTGAACAATGTCGACGATTCGTTGATCGGTAACAATCAAAACTGTTCTTAAACGCGAAAAACGAAAACGCCAAGCCATAAAAATTCCACTACCCACCAAAACCACCAAAAGAATTATACCGGCCGGACCTTGTCGCACCAAAGGAAACAAAAAGAAAAAAGGCCCGACAATCCAAAAAATCAAAAAAACCAACCAAGGTAAAGAAGGAATAATGTCTTCATTAACCGTATCCAAAACCTGTTCGCCAGGTCGAAGTTGAATTAAATTTTCTGTTTTCATAAAAACCGAAATTTAAAAAATCTTTTTTAAAGCCGTCCGCACCGCCCGACGATCATCCCAAGGAATGGTTTTGCCATTAGCCACAGCCATAACCGGCTCACTACCCTTGCCAGTGATTAAAATCAAATCGCCGGTCTTGGCCAAAGCGACAGCTTTTTCGATCGCGGCCTGACGATCAAGAATTCGAAACAAATTTTCGTTTTCTTGTTTTCCGACTTCAAGAGCACCAGCTGTTACTTGATCGATGATATTTTGCGGATCGTCGTCGTACGGATCTTCATTGGTGACAATAACAACATCGGCTTTCTCGCCAGCAATTTTTCCAAGAACCGGACGACGGGCAATATCGCGGCCACCGCCGGTCGAACCAAGAACATGGATTATTTTTTGATGCGGTAAAAGACGAATTGTCTCGTACAAAGAAGTCAGAGCTTTTGGTTCAAAGGCGTAATCAACAATAACAAAAAAATCTTGACCTTCGTCGATCGACTCCAAACGCCCGGACACGGACTTAATTTTTTCCATAACCGTGACGGTTTCGGAAAGCGAAAAATCAAGAGCCTTCGTAATCGAAGCCGCGCAAACCGCGTTATAAACATTTGGCAAACCAATCGGCTCGATAAACGCCGGCAAATCCTCCCAATTAAATTCCGACCCGTCGGCCGAAAGTTTTACTTCTTCGGTGTCAATTCTGAATTCGACAACTTGATTCCCTTCTCCAACCAATCCCAAAAAGTACGGCGCGTGCTCGTTGTCAACATTAACGACAAACGACTTGTGGATTACTTTTCCGGCCAGCTTTTTTAAAGGACTTTTGGCAACATATTCGAAAAATTTACCCTTAGCTTTCTTGTAATTCTCGAACCCGCCATGAGCCTCGATGTGCTCGGGCCACAAATTGGTAAGAGTGGCGATATCAAAATTTATGCCGACATGACGATGTTGAACAATTCCTTGCGAGGAAACCTCGACGATGGCGTATTCACAACCGGCAGTGACCATTTGACGGAGTAATTTCTGAGTCTGGAATCGACCAAGCATGGTCATTTTTTTGTCATTAACCCATTCTTTGTCAGCGATTTTAAAACTAACCGTTGAAGCCCAACCAACTCGCTTCCCGGCCGCCTCGAGCATTTGGCCGAGGAATTGGACGGTGGTGGATTTCCCCGAGGTTCCGGTGATGCCGATGACGATTAGCTGGCGCGAAGGGAAACCAAAAACTATAGCCGCCAGTTTGGCTAAAAACCAATGATAAACCGAAATTAGCGGCTCGGGAACAAGTTTTCTGACCGTTTGTTTGAGGGTCATAGGATGTGAAAATTATAGCAAAATTTGGGAAAAAATGAAAACCCGCCAGCCGATTTGGCTGGCGGGAATTTTTTACAAAAAACTTGCAACTCGTAAAGTCAAAAACCAAGAGCTTTTTCAACTTCTTTTTTAAACACATCGTTAATAATTATTTTCCGAACTTGTTCCAATCGGGTTAAACCGAGTCGTTGAAGTTCTACGGAAGAATAATCATGTTCAATACGTCTTCCAAATTTATCTTGACTAAGAGCTATCTTTTTTTCTTCATTGCTGTCACCAATGGCTTCTAACTCTTTTTTTATTTCACCTAAAAACCCTTTAATTTCCGGAAAGGTCAAAATTCCTAATTCTTTCAGAGCTCTCAGCCCAGCACTAAAAGTTTCCACCCTCATCGGCTCTTCAAGAAAAACAAATTCTTGACCTTGCTGCCATTTTTCGCCAGCCAACATTTCTGGAAATAAAACTTCAGAATAAATTTTCCGCCGTGTCTTTTCTTTCCCGAACTCTCTAAAATAAGCCTCGGCCCACTTTCTTGCGTTTCGACCTTCCAAATCTTGAAACAAAAAAGGTAATTGAATCCCTTCTAAAATTTCTTTGACTTTTTCATCTTTATTCATTATGCCTAAAAATTCATCAAACCCAACTTCTAATCCCAGACGCCCCAGAAGTGACAAAGCTTTTATCTTACCTGTTGGCGAAAAATAATCAGTAACCCTGTCACCAGTTCCCCCTAGCCCCCTCTGACTTTTATTTTTTTCCAACTCACTAAGAACAAGATCAACCTCTCTACAAACTCTTTTTTTTACCGACTCACGACTCGAAAGGAATCCTGAAAGAAACTCTGTTAACTCGCGAACTGCCATTACCCCCTTAGGAGAAATAAATAATTCTCCTTCTTCTCCAAGCTCTTCATCTTCTCTTTCTAAAAGCAGTTCTCTGGTTAAACCCATCATCGCGCTTACTAACACATCTCGATCGTCCGCATCTTCTTCAAAAGCTTCACGAAAAACTCTTCCAAAAATTTGGGCGTCTTCTTTTCTTCTTCCTTTTTTGCCTGGCACTGTTTTAAAAGAAGCTTCAATTATTTCTTTTATCTTTCCTTGTAAAATATGTTCGTTCCCTCTAAAGCTCTCCCTAAACTTCCTGGCCCCCTCTTTTACGGCTTCGTCTTTTAACAACTCGCGATCACCGGGAACTACTTTGTCTCGTTTAAGCGTTAAAGCACCTTTTTCTAACATTTTTTTGAGCCAAGGATCGGCCTCGCTCGACAAATCTGTCAAATAATCTTCCAGTTTTTGCGTAAAACGTTTTTTCTCCGCATAAAAATCCTGAATGGCTTTATTGACTTTTTTTTGATCAAGACTACCAAGACGACTTGTGAAAGCTTCTGTTGTTCCATGTATTTGTCGCGAATACACAGCCATGGCAAAAAGCTCTTTTCTTTGTTTTTCTGTAACTTCATCAGAGTTAGCTAAATACAAAAGAGACTCTGAAGTTCTTTTCAGATTTTCAGTATCGCTCAAATACTGTTCTTTTAGAGAACGAACATGTTCGCTGTGTCGTTTTTTTAAGGCTTTGTCTATTCTTTCCGTACTCAATAAACCCCGGGTTACTTTTTTAACCGCTTGAGCCTTCTTGGCTTTGTCATCCGCACCTGGTCTTTTTTCCCGATTAACTTTGCCGGTTTCAGCAACCTCCGGCTCAATTTGTTCTCCGTCTTGTTTTCCCATATAAATTAAATCTTAACCTCACTCAGCTTAGCATTTTTGCCAAACGGAGTAAGAAAATAACTAGATAATTGTTCAATACCGACTTTTTGAAAGGCGGCAATAAACACTTTTATAAGTTCTTTAAAGGCATTGATTACCTCTTCTAACGTTACACCGTTGTAATCAGCCGAGCAAGTTCCCTGTTTATCGCAAATCATTTTTATTTTAGCGATTTTTTCTTTGGCCGTATAGTAGGAAACTTCGAGTTCGGAACGCAAATCTTGGTTTAAAATTTTGAGAATAAATTTTTGTAAAACTTCGTCTTTGTCGAAATCGGTCCAGATGCCTGGCAAGTCGCCGAAGCCGAAATTAATTTCTGAGCTTTCAATAAATTTTCGTTTAGCTGGTTCGTCGGGCGCGTCGAGGATGGCTTTGTAGAGAGTTAGATAATACTCAAGACAATACATCATACCCTCGAGCTCGAAAAGGCGACGGTCATGAGTGGTTTGTTCTTCGGCCGACAAACTGGCTTGAATTCGCTGGCGTTCGCGGCCCAAAAATTCCGCGGTCTGGGCGCGATCACAAAACTTTTTGCTGTCGACGATAAAGGAAAAAACTGTGTTTTTATCTTCTTCGGATAAAGTTTCGGTTTGAGCTTTAAAAAGCTCGGCTGTGTATAAAATCATTTTGGCCATTTCGTATTCGCCGGGCTGGTTGATTTTCAAAACTTTGGCCAAGGCTTCGAGATTTTCGCGCACCCCAGTACCGGCCTCGATAGTTTTGGCTAATTCCGATAAACCATCCGATAAATCGAGATTTTTGGGCTGATATTCGCCCCACCACATGGCCAGAGGTTTTTGAGCGCCGAATTTGGTGAGTTCGTGGAGGTCGGTTAGTAACATAATGATGAAAAAATTATAACAAAACCTTGGATAAAAGCCAAACCCCGCTTCTGGTTAGAAGCGGGGATGGTTGGTGCCGATTTTTTTGGTGGACTTGGCGAGAATCGAACTCACAACTCTCGGTGCCAAACCTAGCGAGGTTACCACTACCTCCACAAGCCCGTATCGGCATTTTTATAAACAAAACAACTCCTCGTCATGAATTGCGAACTTCACGAATAAATACAAATACACGAACTAATTCGGATTTGTTTTTTTCGTGTCATGGCAACTCGGGGGGAGTTGTGTTGCTGACACCGAGAGTTAAATTCTTTTACAGAACCTCACTAGGCTATTTTTATTTCATCACAAAATAACTTTTTTGTCAACCATAATCTGTTAAACCTATTTTCTTTTGAACCCAATCGGTAAAAAAGTTGTTATATCTTTTTTAGAGTAACCGTGTTTCTTGAAAAAATCGACAACTCCTAAATTTTCTGCTGCAGTGCTGTTTTTCATTAGACCCAAAATATCTTCAACGACTTCCGGAGAAAAATTATCTGCCAATTCGGCTTCAAAAAGTTCGTTTAAATCTTCGCCCGAATCGCTTAGAGCCTGAAACAAATCGGCAAAACTGGCGTCTGGCAAAAGTCTTATTTTATTTTTTTTCGCGGCTTTTTCTTTTTGCTCCTGTTCCCTTCCTTTGACAGTGGCCAGTTCTACAGCAACTCGCCATTCCGGACTATCAAGACCAAATAAATCACAGGTCAAACCGGCGGCTGTAGAAAAATCTTGAGCGGCTTTGGCCGCTTCAACAGCTCTTAACCCGAATTCTTTAACCTTGTCCGGACCATATAATCTTTGACCGGTTTTAGAGCCTTTCATAAAATGAAAAACTTTTCCGTAATTCCCGGCGCCTTCCATTTTTGCCACCAGAGCTACAACCGCCTTATCAATTTCTTTGGTCGGCACGCCGAGCCTTTCTCCTTGTTGGATTAACCAACCAAAACCCTCCTCGGAGGCTGTCAATCGGCCCCAAGCTTCGGTATCGTATTCTGGTTCTTTCTCTGGCTGCGTTGCGACCGAAAAATTTATCGCCTCCGCCGGAATGTCTCCAAATTCTCCTGACGACATAAATTCTTATTTCAACTTCTTAACCGCCGCCACAAACTGATCGCCGCGATCGAACTCGTTTTTAAAAATTCCAAAAGAAGCCGTGCCTGGCGAGAGCAAAACTACGTCGCCTTCTTTTGCGACTTCGGTCGCGGCCTCGAGAGCGGCTTTCATGGAATCGACGCGAACAACAGGAACTTCTTCGCCAATAATAGCGACAAATTCTTCGGTGGCTGTGCCTTCGAAGAGGATGCTAAATTTACAAGTGGTTTTAATCGCCTCACCTAAAGTTTCGAGTGGTAAACCTTTAGTGGCGCCACCAGCCAAAAGGATAACATTTTTCTTTTGGCCGAAACGGTCGAGGGCGGCGATGGTGCCATCGGGCGAGGTGGCTGTGGTGTCGTTTACATAAGTAATACCGTTCAACTCACGGATAACTTCTTGTCGACCGGGCAAGCCACCGAATTCCCGGAGACCGCTGGCGATATTTTCGTTGGTAACAGCGGCGAGTTTGGCCAAGGTCACGGCGGCCAAAGCGTTGGCCAAATTATGTTCGCCTTGAAGTTTTATTTCAGAAACTGGAATAATAATTTCCTCGGTGCCAGCAGAATGGAAAATTAAATTTCCTTCGACAACATAAGTTCCGTTTAAACCATCGGCCAATTTATTTTTGGAAAACCAGAATTTTTTGCCCGGTGATTTTTCACCGACAATTTTTATTTCTTCTTGATCAAAATTAAAAACCCCTGACTGCTCGGCGCTTTGTTTATAAAACATGGCCGCTTTGGATTCGCGATAGGCCTCGAAGGACGCATAGCGATTCAAATGATCGGCGTAAATATTGGTAAAAATTCCAATATCCGGAGCCCGAGCCACATTTTCCAAACTGTCGATAAGCCAAGAAGACATTTCCAAAACAACCGGCACTGGTTTCTCTTCCTCGAGCAGCCAATCCAAATCCTCGAGCGGCGAGCGCTGGATATTACCAGCAACCACAGTCTTTGGCTGAACTTGTTTAAAAATCTCGCCGAGCAAAGCGGTGGTTGTGGACTTACCACGAGTGCCGGTAATGGCGTAAATCGGAAACGGACACAGGCGAAAAAATAAACTCATGTCGCTTTCCACCGAAACATTGTGTTGTTTGGCCAACTGAACAAACTCTGATTCGCGCGGCACACCGGGATTTTGCATAACCAAATCGACATCGGTAAAATCATCGGCCCGATGTTCGCCGAGCACAAAAACCGGACTATAAATATCGCGGTTAGAATATTGCGCTTTATACTTTTCGTACCAATTCATGATTTCGTCAACCGAATCTTTAAGTTCGTCGTGACTCTTTAAATCAGTAATAACAATCTGCGCGCCGTGACGCATAAGCCACTTGGCCGCGCCAATACCACTACCGTTTTTAAAGCGGCCGAGCCCCATAACAGTGACAACGGCGTCTTGGAAAGTGGAAACGTTGGTTAAATCGATGGACATAAAAAAATTTAAAACTGCTTAAACACTCTGGCAATTCTTACCACCAGTATAGCTTTTATTATCTGAAAAGTCATGCGGACATATTGTTTCAAACCGATTTTCCAGCCGACTTTTTGGTATTTGCGACGAATAGATAAGCCGGGCATTAAAACCGAACCGTAGCGGAATTTTTTGACCCGACACTTGTAATTTAAAGCGTTCTCAACCATAAAACCTTGAATATATTCTTCGGGAATCTCTAAAAAAATATCTCGGCGCACCGCCCTTTCTCCACTAATAAGCGGCAAAGGCAAACGTTTAACCCAAGTGTTGATAAAATCGCCGCGATCGCGCTGACCGACGTTCATGACTCTGGCGCCGGTAACCACCGGCAGAATAAGTTTTTCCAAATGATCGACGGTCAGACCGAGTAAATCGGCATCAAGAAACAAAATTATCGGCGCGTTAGTATCTAAAACCCCCAAACGCATAGCCGCGCCCTTGCCATGATTTTTCGACAAAGCCAAAATCCGCGCCCCGGCCGCCCGAGCCACATCGACGGTATTATCGGTCGAACCATCGGAGACTACTAAAACATCGTCAATTAAATCTGATTGATGAGCAATTCTAACCACCGCGGCCACGGTTTGCTCTTCGTTATAAGCCGGGATGATGGCGGTGATTTTTGGACGAATGATTTCGGACATATGCGGTTGAGTGAGGGGGGACAAGGAATGAAACCAAACAGTCATTCCGACGCCACGGTCGTGCCCACCATAGCTCGCCACGAGCGACGGTGGGAGGGATCCCGTTAGGGACAGAACGAGCATTGGTTTAATTCTGACCTCAAAAAAACGTGTTTTAAGATTTTCCGATATCCTCCAGTCTGAACTGTAACTTAGGGGATCCCTCTGAGGCTTCGGGATGACAGTAGTAAAAAAACTAAACAACTGCAATTTACTTCCGCGCCAACCCAATCTGATACATCATATCCTCGAGCGAACGAAGATTGCGTTTGGCTTGGTCACCTTTTTGACGGAGGTCACCGGTTAAATCGAGTTCGAGAATGTAACCGATAGTTGTTTCGACAACATCGCGGGCTTTTTCTACGGCTTTGATGTTGCTTTTGGTGGCTTGGCGGACAGCGTAACGAACAAGTTCGCCGGTAGCGTCAGAAAGGGCACCGAGAAAAATTTCTGGATCGAATTTTAAAGCTTCGGCATTTTTCCAGTCGCCTTTTAACAAATAGTTCTGATAAAGCAAAGCCTCGGCAAATTCTTCTTGGGCGGCTTTATACGGACCCTGGCCGCGAAGCTCGGGATGTTTTTTGGTCTCGGCACCGGCTTTGGCGATAAGTTTTCTGGCTTCGTCTAAAAGTTGTTCGGCCTCGGTTAAGTTATCGCGATGCAAGGCGAAAATGGCACGTTTGGCAATGGCTGTGGCGTCGTTGCAGGCATGAAACATGTGGCGACGGGATTGGGTGGCGGCAAGATAGCCTTTTTTAACCGCCAAAAGATAAGAAATATTTTTCATAAAAAATTATTTTTTAACGGATAAACCGCTAAGCAATTCTTTAATTAAATGTTTTCGTTCGACCGAAACTTGAGTTTTTTTTCTGATAACCGCTTTTTGCCGACGAATAAAGCAAGCTAGACTGCGAGTATATTTACCTTTCATACCTCATCATGATACGGGAAAAAAATGACTTTCGCAAGAAAAAAGGTGGGTAAAACAAAATCGAGGCTTAAGAGCCTCGATTTGACGAAACTAAATTTAAAATAGCGAGAAAAGTTTAGCTAGAAACAAAACATAAACCATCAAAAAGAAAGCACCCTCCCAAATATGAATTCGCCGAGAAATTCCTGAAATAACAAAAAGCAAGGTGGTTAAAGCCAAAGCCGGAACGCCGATCATAAAAGTTGGTTCGTCTAAAACCAAGGTTTTGAATAAACCGGGAATTCCAACAACCACCAAACCGTTAAAAATGTTGGAACCGAAAATATTACCCAGAGCGATTTCGGACTTCCCTTTTCTGACCGCTTTAACTGAAACCAAAAGTTCTGGCAACGAAGTACCGACAGCCACGGCCGTAATCGCAATCACGCCAGTACCAATACTAAAAATTTCCGATAAACCAATAACCGAGTCGATTAAATATTTAGCACCAAAAACCAAACCTAAAATACCCACCGACAACAAAACAAAATCTTTGGCGAAAAATTTTGGCCGAACCAATATTTTCTCTTTTTTGGTCTTTTTGCCTTCTTCGGCATCTTCTTTATGCAAAATAGTGTAAAGAAGGTAGATTCCGTAAGTAATCAAAAGCAAAACAGCTTCCGGCCAAGTTACTTGTTTGTCCCAAACCACACCTAGAAGCAAAACCGTACTAATGGCTAAAAGCGGCAAATCCAAATCAATTAAATCTTTTGAAACCATCAGGCGTCGACCAACCAACGCCGAGATTCCGACGATTAGAAGAATATTGGCAATATTGGAGCCAATGGCATTGGCCGCCACAATCTCGCTAGCCCCGCTCAGCACCGCAGCCAAAGATGAAAACAGCTCCGGAAGCGAAGTACCGGCACCAACAATTGTCACACCAACAATGAACGGCGAAAGACCAACAGCCAAACCAACCTTCTCGGCGCTTGATAAAAACCAGTCTGCACCCTTAACCAAAGCCGCGAGCGAAACTACAAAGACGATTAACCAGAAAAAAATCATAATTGAAAAAATAAAATTTAAATTCGCTAAAAATTATACAGGAAAAATAATCATAATACAAAAACATCGGCGCTTGCGCCGACATAATTCTTTTTATTTATTCATCTACGAGTTATTTACGAGTTTCAAACACCCAATATGTTTTTTTATTCGCATCGCTTCCGATCCGTTCGTCTCAGCCATTGATTTTCCACAACCAGTGCTTTTCTCTTAAAGGACAAAAGATATCCACCCCTCGAACCTTTGGTTTATTATCTTTCAACATTTAATCGTAAAATTTCCGATTTGATCCTGATCATCAATTCCAAACCATTCAACAACCTGGTGCGCTGGGAGGGGATCGGACCCTCGACCTCGGGCTTAAAAGGCCCTCGCTCTACCACTGAGCTACCAGCGCATATTTATCTAATCGCGGCGATATAATAGCTTATATTTATTTTTTTGACAAGGGCTGTTGATTTTTATGTTGATTTTTATCCACAAAGCTATTGACTAGTTTTTAAACTAATTTATACTTTCTCTATCGGGTTTTCTAAATCCCGAATTTAAAACAAATATTCATAACTTTTTCCTACCTCTATGGAAACTGGTACATGCGTCGGTTGCGGCGCCGAAGAAATCGAAATTAACGCCGATGGCTTCTGCACTGATTGCGCCGAACTCGAGGCCGAAGAAAACCAAAACGAAGAAACAGACGGTTTGACTGAGGAAGAAGCTTAATAAACTTTTCGCAAAAACCTCCTAGTTTTAGGAGGTTTTTGTTTTACACTCAAACTTTTTTGGCGAAAAAACAAATCGGCTGATTAACTTGCCACAAAGCTTTGTCTTTTTGAAAAACCAGAACTCCATCTTCGGCGACCAATTCTTCTCTTTTTCCGTGATAACCAATAACTTGACTGGATTTAACCGGAAAGAAAGATTCCAAACCAATTCCTTGGGCGTAAGAAAAACCATCTAAGGTCAAAACAATTTTTTTGGTCAACTCAAAAATTTGATAAGTGGGTTTTGGTGGCACTGGAGTTTCAGCCTCGGCAGCAATCATTCCTAAATCAACCAAAATTTTTAGGACACTTTCTGAAACCACGGGAACCAAACTGGTATCTCCGAGCCAACCGGCTTCAAAACAAATTCCGACACCGCCGCAGACATCGACAAATTCATCGGTGGTTGCTTGGCCGTCGCCAACCACAAAATTTGGATCGGTTAAAACTAAGTCAGTATTAAACCAACGGTAAATTTTTTCGTGCCGAGGTGTGGCCGCGCCGGCCAAAAAAGGCCGCGAAGGAGAAAAGGTGGCATGCAAGTCTAGCAAATAGTCGGCCTGACGTAAAAAACCGGCCAACTCGTGGGCACGCCGAGATTCGTAAAAATCTTCTGCCGGTTTGGACAAATATTCGACATTAAAAAGACGGTTTAAATTATGGCCGTCAATTTCGCGAACACCGGCTTCAACAGCCCTCTCGTTGCCAAGAGCTAAAATCAATTTGCCTTTTAAAAGTTTTTTAGTTGGAGGCTGACAAACTTCGCGTAAAAATTTTATCACTTCGATACCGGTTTTTTCGTCACCGTGAACTCCACCCAAAATCACCACACTCGGACCGTCGATAGCGCCGGTAATTTGCCAGATGTTGCTTCCAACTTCTTTTATCATACAAAAAGAACTTTAGCACAGACTTGACCTTGCCTTCAAATCGTGGTATAAATATAAAGTATGTTATCTGCCTTGAATTTAAAAAAGGCCAAAAAGAACCTGCCCGAAGGCCGGCTAATTTTGGTTAACTAATTCAAATCAGTTCATACCAAACAGAGCCTCCTTCGGGGCTCTGTTTGTTTTTGACCTCAACACAGACAAAACCTCGAGGAGATTCAAAATGAGAGACATCGCCTACCTGCGCGACGCCAGTTTTTGCGCACTTTCCGGCTGGGCCGAGTACTTGTCGGCCATCACGAGACGAGAACCACACTTGCTGGCGCAATCAGCGGAAGATATTCGAGCCTGCGGTCGAGCCGGACTGGTAATCCTGGCTGTGGATAGATCTGCCGACAACTTGATTGTCGGCAGTATCTCGCTCGTGCCGCTTAATGTTACGACCGACGGTCGGCCGTGGTTTGAACTCATGATGGTTTACGTGGACGAAAGGTATCGTTTTCCGATCACCGGACTCGATATCGTGGACGAACTGCATCGACGGATTGCCCACCTAAACGACAGCAACAACCTGCTCTCGACCACCACCAACCCGAGCGAGGTCAAGAGCGGTATCCGCGTCGGAATGATCCACGTCTCCTTCACCGCCCTGCCGCCGAATGTCCGGCGAGCTACCTGCATCTGCCCGGCAGACAAGATTGGCGTAGCCGATCCACTCACTTGCCCGCAATGCGACTGCTACTGTGTCGCCCGGGTCTCACGCGAAACTTGGGAACGCCTCGGCTGTCCGCCAATCGAGGCTTACCCGAATCTCTAACCGCTCTTCACAGAGCGGTTTTTTTATCACAAAAATTACTCCCTTGGTTTTTTATTTTCGATTAACCACCGTGTTGGAGTTTTAACTCCGTCGCCTAACATATGGCCGCCTGGTAAAGGCTTGTATCCTTGCTTAAATTGGTTTAAAAACAACGACCACCCTCACAGGCGGTCGTATATTTTTGGTAATTTGTGCCAGACCTTATCATCAGGATTATCTTCCAGAACACCTCCAAATGCTTCATCGCGAGCAATCGCTTCCCATTCGCGCCACACAGCCCGTTCTTCAGCACTTGGTTGATTGAGAACAGAATCATGACCAAAACAATCCTCCGCGAGCGATAGCAAACATTATTCGGGTAAATTTTATTTTATAGTTCCACCAAGCTCAATAAGTAAATTAGACAGGCCGGGTATTTTTTTAAGTTTTTTTGAGGGAAATATTTCTTCAAAAAACAATTTGGTATTATTTAACGTTTCCGTTAAATTGCGTTGCCCGCTGGAGGTTATTGCAACGTAACTAACGCGAGCATCTTTTGCGGTAGTTTCTTTTTTAATTAAACCTATCTTTTCCATGGGAATCAGTATTCTGGTTACACCCGAGGCGGTAAGTCCCATTTTTTCCGCTAAATCTATTCTACGAATTTTTTTGTTTGAGACTTCGTTTAAGTGAAACAAAACAACAAATTCATTAAAACCGAGCCCGTCCAAACCACCATTGAATCGGCGGCTATTTTCAGTCAAAATTTTAGATAGATTAATAAATACTTTTAATGATAAACTCACGGAATCCATAATGTTAATATTTAATTGATTAATACTTTATATGTCAAGTATATGTCAATTAAATATTTCTGTCAATTGCTTAAAATATAAAATAAAATTTGCCCGATTATACAAAGGCGGCGAGCATTATGTGTTTGTCTTGAAATACTTTTTTACCATTGCTTTCCAATCAGAGATTTGGGTACTGTCTTTTTTTCCCCTACCCATAATTTCTAACATTTGGTCATACATTTGATCATCTTGGGTTTCGGTTATTTTTTGCAAAAACCGTTTCAATGGGGTTGCGTCACCTTGCACGTAAGATTCTTTTAACGCTCTAAAAAACACTTGACTGTCCGGACACTGCTCCCAAAGATAGTTAATCATGTGACGTTCGAAGTAACCACTGTTTTCGATTTCTTTGAGTTCTTCATCGTTAAAAACTTTGTCATCTGCCGCTAACCAATCTGTTATTGCCTCCCAAAACAACATTTGTTGATTGTGATCTTGTACGGTTCCAAGAATCTTTGAGTAATCTAACGAATTATCAGCTACCAGCCTTTCAAACATGTATCCACCCACAAAATCAGAAAAAGTTTGCTCGTCTGGTTCCAACAAGTGATTAAGAGGAGACAAAAGAGCTGGTGGCGACATCAAATGTACCGACTCGTGTAAAAATGTATGCAGAGTGTTGGCACGAGAATGCCCCATCATTACAATCGGAACGCGCCTGACCTTTGCTCCTTTGATTTCGTAACGAATTAGTCCTTCTGCACCCGCGTCTTTTAAATTGGTTTTGGCTATTTCATCCATTTGTTCTGGTGTAACCAACCGCACATTGTCAATTTCCTGCAACCTTTTTTCCAGCTCCGTACTTTCTAAAACGTCGCTAAAAATTTCACGGATCTCGCGCCGCGCAATTGTTTTGTATTCTATTTTTTCCGCTTCTACTTTTACAGCCATTTCGTTTTCATGACCTTGGTGCCCCATACGGTTTGTATTTAAAAAATCCTTTTCTTTAACAACAATCAGGTTTTGTTTGCCGCGCGGCGGTGATTGTTTTTTCCGCCAACTCCACCATCTCCCCGGCCACATTTGTCCGCAAAACCTCGGCTATTTTTTTTCCTAGGTCTTCCCTTCTAGTCTGATCGTCGAGCAGACCGACGATTATCGAAAGTAACTTTTTACTATCAATCTCGGCTTGGTATAAAACCACACCGGCCGCCTTAACAACCGCGGCATTATCCTCTTGCGGCGAGTTTGGCAGAGGGATGACGACGGCCGCTTTTTTTGTGGCCGCCAGTTCGGTGATCGTAGCCATGCCGGCGCGACAAACAACAAGATCTGCCGCGGCAAAAGCCGACGGCATTTCATCGGTCAATAACTCAAAAGCACGATAACCATCGACTGATCTGCTTTTCACCATCTTCCCTTTCCCAGTCAGGTGAATAACATTGGCTCGAAGCAAAAGTTCATCAGAAATTTCTGAAACGGTTTTATTCAACCAAATCGAACCGGTACCGCCGCCGAGAATTAAAACAGTCGGTTTGTTTTCATTCAAACCAAAATGTTTTATCGCTTCACTTTTCTCGACCCGAAGAAAAGCAGAACGAACAGGATTGCCTATCAATTTTCCTTTTGGAAAATCTTTCAGAGATTTTTCCCAAGCCACGGTCACGGCCGAAGCAAACGGCGCGGCAATCTTATTCGACAAAAGCGGGTAAACATCTTGTTGGTGCACAAGCGAAGGGATGCTTAAAAACCAACCGATAATGACAAGTGGCACCGAAGTGTAGCCGCCGGCCGAAACAATCAAAAGCGGTTTTTCTTTTTTCAAAACCAACCAAGCTGTGTAAAGCGCCGCCACGAGACGAAACGGTAAATAAATCCATTCCAAACTTGGATAGCGAGGAAATTTCGCCACAGGCAAACAATGAAAAACGATTTCTTCTTTTACCATTAGTTCCCGTTCCGGCCCGTGCGGAGTGCCAACAAAAACAAATTCGGCCGAAGCGTCTGTTTTTCGCCAAGCCTCAATAATCGCTAAGAGCGGGGTTACCGGACCAAGAGTACCGCCGCCGCAGAAAAGGATTTTTTTCATATTGACGGGCTTTTTATAAAAATCATAAATTTATTTTTTTATTTTTTGCGCGTAAGCTGTAAAACTCATCGTCAAAAATTTCATAATAATCAGCGTAAATATATTTTTGTCCATATTCGGCATTGCCAAGGGTTTCAAGAATTTTTAAGTCCTTGAGCCGCTCTATCATATTATATGCGCCTTGCGGACTAAAGCCTGTCCATTTTGTTATCTCGGCTATTCCCACAATCGGTTGGCTGAATAGTTTGCGCACCACCTCTAATGTCGACTCAGCTGATTTTTTACCAAGTTTCTGCATTTTGGCAAAATCACGATCGCGCAATGCGGTAATTTTGGCGCACGCCTCAATGGAAGAAGCGGCGATTTCCGCAACACCTTCAAGAAAGAATTCCAGCCACGCATCAATATCCGCGTTTTCATCATGATAGCATTGCAATTTTTGGTAATACAATTTTTGGTACTTTTTGAAATAACTTGAAAGATAAAGAATTGGCAATTCTAAAAGCCGGGCGTGATGAATATACATCGTCACAAGTATTCTACCTGTGCGACCATTGCCATCGGTAAATGGATGGATTGTTTCAAATTGCGCATGCAAAAGTCCAGCTTTTACAAGAGATGGATATTCGTCTTGCACGTGAATAAATTTTTCCAGATCATAAAGCGATTTGTTCATATCATCAGGCGCGGGCGGTACGAAAGAAGTGTCTTGCGGAGTTTTTCCGCCAATCCAGTTTTGCGAACGACGAAATTCTCCGGGATAAGCGTGTTGAGTAACACGAGCGCCAGTCATCAATTTTTCATGAATTTCCCGAATCAGGCACAGAGAAATCGGAAGTGTTTTTGTCCTTTCAATTCCGTAATTTATTGCTTCAACATAGTGCACGATGTCATCAACATCTGGATGCAGGCGTGATTTTTCTTCGGTAACCGGAGCCGCAACGGCATCTTGCAAGGTAGCTTTTGTGCCTTCTATTTGACTGGAATATGCGGCATCCTTCTTTATAAACATTAGAAGAAAAAAGTTTTTGTCCGGCAAAAGTCTGGTAATGCCATCAAGTTTTCCAACTAATCTAATCGCTTCCTCGTGTTTTTTGTGCAAACGCAAACTAATAACAATGCCGTCTTTCGGAGGAAAATCAAAAGGCGTAAAGGATTTATAACCCGATTTTTGCGCTACATAACGGCCTATTTTAGTTTTGTTGATGTTGTTCATAGTAATATCAACATATTACGCCATTTAGTTGATATTAGCAAATCTAACATCAACTAGGCTACTCTTTAACAGTTTGGACTCTTATCTTCCCCGTCACAACGCTGGTAATAAACGCTTATCGGTATTCTTGCAGTTTTTCAATAGAATCGATTAGTTCATTGCTGGTTTTTTTAATTTTTCTAGTATCGTCTAAAAGTTGATTTCTTTCACTGCTATCTCCCTTTAATATTTTTATAATGGGCATCTGTGATATTACATTGTTACTCTTGATTAAATATTGCTGATAAATTTCTAGTTTTAAACGAATCTCTTCGTAGATGGTAAGTGATAACAACTTATTTATTAGGGGAGGTAAATTATTTATTAAATATAGACCAACCACATCCATACCTACGTCCTTTAATAAAGTTTCAATTGTTTCTGCAATTTGTATATTACGTTTAAGCTCATTTAATTGAGAGGTTAACAACTCTTTAATCTCTTTAATATTGCTTTTTGATAATTCTGTTGTGAGCTGTCTATCATAAAAATATACTCGATGTATATACGGTTTCAGTCTTGCATTCTGTAATATTATGTCTTTTGCATTGCCTACAAATTCTCCATTGGTGAAAATAAAAAAATCGGCAATGTTTTGATTTCTTTTAGTCACCATATCAAGAAAAGGCACTTCGAAAGCCTTCGTAATGTGATCGACTAAATCACAAATTCCACTCCTGTTACCACCAGCAATATTACCTACTTTTATTTGTGCCGCATGATACTTTTTGTTTCCAAATCGATCGAACTCTGCAAAAAGAACATCTTTGCCGAATTCTTCTGTCCCATGATTGTAGAGAACTTCAATAAATCCCATATATTTTAATAAGGGAATTATGGTTTTTTTTGTATATTGTTCTTCCTTCATATGTAATTGAAAATTTTGTAAATTTCCGACAACTACGTTTTCTACCCCCCCCCTACGGCCACCTCGAACCCAACACCTGCCTCCCGTAACGCGAAATATTCAAAACAACTCCGATAGCCGCCAAACTAATGGCCAGCGAGGTGCCGCCATAGCTCATAAACGGCAGAGTAACGCCGGTCATGGGCATTAGACAAACCATAGAGCCGATATTCACAAAAGCCTGAATGGTTATCCACGAGGCGACACCGATTACCACGTATTTACCAAAAGTGTCCGGACTGTTTTGGGCGATTTTCAAAGCTCGGCGAAAAAACCAAAGAAACAATAAAACCAAAAGAATAGCAAAGACAAAACCCATTTCTTCGGAAAAAACTGCAAAAATGGAATCACCGGCCACTTCGGGTAAGTATTCAAACTTTTGGCGCGAATGACCGTAACCAACACCAAAAAATCCGCCTGAACCGATGGCCAGCAGAGCCTGGTTAATGTGATAACCAACGCCTTGCGGATCAAGCTCAGGATATAAAAAGGTTGTAAAACGAGCGGCTCGATAAGGAGCAACAGCAATCAAAAGACCAAAGGCAGCCAAGCCACCAAGAATCAAAATCCCAATGTGAGTCAAAGAAGCGCCAGCGACAAAATAAACACTCACAGCCATGGCCGCGATAATCGACAAAGTTCCAATATCCGGCTGAGCAATAATTAACAAAGAAACCGCGCACAGCACCGAAACAAACGGTACAAACCCGGAATGAAAATCTTTTACACCGTGGACACCACGTTTTTCTAACCAAGCGGCCAGATAAAACAAAAAAGTCAATTTAACAATTTCTGCCGGTTGAATAGAAAACAAACCAAAAACATTTATCCAACTATGAGAGGTTCCGAAATCGGTTCCCAGGCCCGGAATAAAAACCGCGATCAACAAAACCATGCTGGCAATCAACATGTGCCAAGACCACTTTTTCCAAAAAGCAAACGGAATCCGACTCATGACATAAAGAGCAAACAAGCCGGGAACCAAACCAAAAATCAACTGGTGCTTAACATAATAAAAACTGTCACCGCCTTGCTTGGCGTAACCCAAAGGCCCGGAAGCCGAAGTCAACATTACAAAACCAACCAAAAGGAGCACCCCGACAATGGTCAGAAAACGATAATCAACTGCCCGAGCATTCTTTGAGAAAACCATAAAAGCAGCAACGGAAAAAATTATTTTACCAAAGCATCAAGAAGAGCCAAGGAAACGCCGAGCGTGGCAGTAATAATGGAAATAACCCAAAAACGCATAACGATTTTTGGTTCCGACCAACCCTCGGCCTCGAAGTGATGGTGAATGGGTGTGGAAAGAAAAAGTTTTTGATGAAAAAACTTTCGCCAAAAAAGTTGGATTATAACCGACAAAGATTCGATCACAAAAACCAAACCGATAATTGGTAAAAGAAAAGCTGAGTTGGTGAGCAAAGCCACCAGGGCTAAAGTTACTCCCAGGGCCATGGAGCCGGTGTCGCCCATAAAAAACCTGGCCGGATTGATATTGAACCAAAGGAAGGCGAGCAGGGCGCCGATAATCACGCCACAGAAAACCGCCAAATCGTATTTGCCTTGAGCAAAAGAAATAATAGCAAAAGCCCCGAAAGAAGTCAGAAGAGTGCCGCCGGCCAAACCGTCCAAACCATCGGTCTCGTTAACCGAAAAGGCCGTAGACACAACCACAAAGATAAAGAACGGAAAATACCACCAGCCAATATTAAAATCTCCGATAAACGGAATATGCAACAAATCCCAATCCAGTTTAAGAGTGAACCACAACGCTCCAACAATAGCAATGGCAGAGTAAATCAAAAGACGATGTCTAATTCTTAACCCACCACCCTTAGTGCCAACGCCGCGGACGTTCATAAAATCATCAATCAAACCAACCAAGGCCGAGGCCACCAAAGCACCCAATGGCAAAAGAGTTTGCGGCCGAGTTAAAAAACTAAATTTGGCAACCCAAGCCCCAGGAAACGCTTGAGCAAAATAAAGCAGGCCGAGTGCCAAAAGCAAAACCACACCCCAAACCAAAACCCCACCCATGGTTGGCGTGCCCGATTTTTTGGCATGAAGCATGGAAAAAATCGGCGTGTCACCGCTATTTCTAATTCTCTTCCCCAACTTATATTTATACAAAACATGAGTCCAAACCGGAGTTAAAGCCACGGCCAAAATAAAAGCCGCGGTGGTTAAAACCAAAATTCGGACGAGTTCGAATGATTCAAGATTCATAAAGTAAGGGGGGATAAGTTGGATAAAAGCGTGGGGGTGTAGAGGGTAGAATCGGCTTCGCGACGAAGCCTCGTAGAAATCGTAGATTTACGGCTTCTACATTTTCTACGACTTCTACGAGGCCGACAGGCCGATTCTACGTTTTCTACAACACACCACACCTCTACATATTTAACAAAACCGTAAAATACATGGCGGCCAGTAACATAAATTGAGCCAACAAAGCTGTGACACAAAAAAATCCCGATAGGGCTTTTTCGCGTTTAAAAAATCTAGTGGCTAAATAAAAATTCACCAACAAAACCAATAGACCAAAAATCGGCAATTGGAAAACCGTGTACCAAGGCCCGAATTTATCGACACCAAAAAAAACATTGTAATGAAGAGGAATAAAATTAGCTTCTTCGGATCCTGGCGATAAACGCAAAATTGGCGTAATTAGAATTATAACCCAGACGAGCCAAGAAAAAATAAACGTCAGTTTAAAGAGTCGAGAAGTTTTCCAAGCTAATTTTAGTAACTCCCAACTAACTTTTTGAAGATGTAAAAAACCAGACATATTTTTTTATTCAACCGAAATAACGGTTTGAACGCCAGGGACCTTTTCTTTAAGCAAAGCCTCGACTCTGATTTTAAGAGTAATCGCCGCAAACGGACAACCGTGGCAAGCCCCGGACAATCTTACCCAAACTTCCCCACTAGTCTCGTCGACCTCGACCAACTCGATACCACCACCGTCATACTCGAGCATCGGCCGAATTTCGCTGGACAAAATATGTTCAATAGCTTCTTTCATAAGTGTCTTTAATTATAGAGGAAAAGTGTAAATAAGTAAAAAACGAGCTTAAACCCGTTTTTACACTTTTACAACTTAACACTTTTACCCAATTACTTCGTCGGCTCGATCCGGGCGTAGGTGCGCAAAGCCAAAGTTCCGTGAAAATTTTTGGCTTGCTTTTTCAAAAATTTGACCGTGCCATCGACAGCGGCGTACAAAGTGTCGTCTTTGCCGCGGCGAACATTGGCGCCCGGGTGAATTTTGGTACCACGTTGACGAGCGATAATTTGACCAGCATGGGCCTTTTGACCATCGCCGAGTTTAACGCCTAAACGTTGGCCTTGGGAATCTCGACCCAGCTGGGTAGAACCTCCGGCTTTTTTATGTGCCATAGCTATGTGTGAAATCCCAAATTTTAAATTCCAAATGACAAATTTGGGGATGTTCAATATCTAATAATTAGCGCCAATAATATACCTGTTAGGCGGTTTTTTGTCAAGAAAAAGAGGCTGAAAAAGAGGCTGATTAATCCCCAAAAGGAATTTCGACCAATTCTTGGCCATCTAAAACAACTCGAATTGACCCGTTCGGTAATTTCAAGCCATCTTTTTGAACCGCCTCAAAAGCCTTACAAATAGATTTTCCGTTTTCACCAATAAGATTATCCGGAGACAAAGGAATCTGATTATTAGGAGAAGAAAAAATGACAAGTTGTTCAACTTCATACTCGACATCGCCGGCTTCTTGAACCGCCTCGCGAGCGAGTTGTTTCCAGAAACTATTGCCGACTGAACGCTCGGAGAGCGCGGGAGTGATATTAATTTCATCGCAAACCGTGTTTCCTTCCAAAA
Source organism: Candidatus Uhrbacteria bacterium (assembly GCA_003511125.1). Lineage (GTDB taxonomy): Bacteria > Patescibacteriota > Patescibacteriia > UBA9934 > GWF2-40-263 > UBA12403. The sequence continues at coordinate 24,375 of DOJV01000006.1, read as the reverse complement.
TCGAAGTCGCCCAAACCAAACCTTGGTCGCTCCGAGAATCAAGACGAACCAAATAATCAGTACCATCAAAATGCGTCGACCACTCCTCTTGCCAACGGCGATCGAGTTCGGATAAAAAACCGACGGTCATGTCCGGATTTTTTTTGGAAGAAGTCTTGATTTCGCCGGCCAGCTCGGTCGCCATGTCAACAACCGTGCTGGAAAAATCCTCGAGCTTATCCATCCGATCGCTCTGAAAGTCGGCGAAGGCCGCACCAGCGGCGCCAAGACTGGCCACTAAAGCCAAGTCTCGAATAAAGCACTGCCTCTTTTTTGGCAAATCTCGCCAAAACTTTTGGCCTTGCTTTTTGGCTTGACGAAAAACAAGTTGTCTGGCTTCTTCAGCACCGACAATTTTCTTTCTGGCGTTTTCAATTTTTTCAGAACTTCTCGAAGATGTTGGTCTTATCGTTAAAGGTTCTTGATAATAATCCAAAGCCGAAGATGTCTCTATGGCCGCAGAGCGTTTAAAAACTTTGATCCCACCCTGATCTAGCTCGAAAATTTCATCCTCTCGAAAAGGCAGTGCCGCCAAATCACCGGTAAAAAACCTAACAATATTTATAGTATCGACTAAAACTGTTTTTTTACTCTTATCTAAATCAGACAAACCGCCTTCCAAAACAAAACTCCGTCCAGATAGCGGACTACGCACAACCATACGAACGTGGTCTCTAAAAAATTCCCACTCGGTAACATAAAAACCTTTATTTGTCTGAGCTCGCATTTCGGCCCTATCTAAAACCGCGGCCAGAGCCTTGGCTCGCCCTTCACAGTCAGCAACGGCTTCTTCGCCCGCTTCTGGGGCAAAAATATCGACCAAACGATTTCGACCCTTCTCGTACTTAGTTTTAGAAAAGATTTCTCGACTCAACCAACTCAAAGCGCGAACAAAAGCTTGCTCTTCGTCACCGCTTTTTTTTCTAACATTAGAAACTTTCTTATTAAAAGTTTTGGCCAATCTAAAAATTTCCTCCCTGGCTCTTTCCACTCGCTCGGCATTTTCAGCCAGCTTGTTTTCCAAAAATGGCTGGCCTTTTGAACTGAGGCGATCGCGATAAAACATCATTGGAGCCTTTTCTGTACCAGACCGTGGATCGTCTTGTTCTGCTAGTAATTCAAAAGCCTCCAAATCTAAAAGTACCTGATCCATTTTTCGACCAATAGGAGGTTCTTGACTTTCAATCTCGTAATTCCAAAAGAAACTACGACCAGATGCCGGTCGGCCTTCTAGAAATGGTTCGATCACATCTTTATTTGGCGAACAGACAGGCTGAAAGTCTGGATTTTTTTCTTCTTTTTTGATCTCTGTTATCACTGGGGAAATTTCACCCGAATCGATAGGAATAGCAACTTTAATCGACAATTCCTTTTTTGAAGGATCAATTTTTAAACGATGGTTGGGCAGAAAAAGTTCGTCTTTTTCAATTGCTATATCACGAGTTATTCGTTTCATAAAAAAGACTACTTCCTTGTCGCCGCCTTCACAAAATCCCTAAACAACGGATGTGGTTTTAACGGCCGAGATTTAAACTCTGGGTGGAATTGGACACCAACAAAAAACGGATGCTTTTCCAGCTCGACAATTTCTACCAAATCGGTTTCTTTGTTGATGCCGACGATTTTCAGACCGGCTTTTTCCAACATTTCGCGATAATCATTATTGAACTCGTAACGATGACGATGACGTTCGCTGATTTTTGTTGCACCATAGGCTTTGGCGGTTTTTGTACCTTTGACTAAGTCACAATCGTATGCCCCCAAACGCAAGGTGCCACCATAACGATTTTTTTTAATATTCTCGGCTTGACGGGGATTAACATGGATGATCGGATCGGAAGTTTTAGGATCGACTTCGACGGTGTTGGCGAATTTTTTGTTTAAAACATTTCGAGCAAATTCGACGCAAGCTAATTGCATACCGTAACACAAACCAAGATATGGTTTTTTATTTTCGCGAGCGTATTTGACGGCCAATAAGATTCCTTCAACCCCCCGACTACCAAAACCACCTGGCACAACAATACCGTCAACCTGGTCCAAGATCTTGAGTTTCTTCGGATCTTTCTCGAACTCTTCCGAATCCAACCAAAGAATTTTTGGCGCCCGGTTATTAAACCAAGCGGCGTGATTGATCGATTCGATAACCGAGATGTAAGTATCGCGACAGGATTTGAAATTAAAATATTTTCCAACAATGGCAATAACAACTTCTTTTTCTAAACCCTTGATTTTTTGAGAAAATTTTTGCCAATCCCCCAAACCGTTTTTTCGAGAACGCAAACCCAAGGTTTTCATCAAAATTAAACCAAATTTTTCGGCCTCGAAATTTACCGGCACGTCGTAAATCGAACGGACATCCGGAGCGGAAATTATTCTTTCTTTAGGCAAGCTACAAACATTACTGATAGTGTTTTTAATCGAATCGCTAACCGGACGATCGCCGCGGCAAAAAATAAAATCAGGATTCAAGCCGGCTGAGTTGAGAGTTCGAATGGCATATTGGGTTGGTTTAGATTTTGGTTCACCAAGCAGGCTGGGGGTTGGCAAATAACTGACCAAGATGGAAAAAACGTTGTTCGAATCTTTCATTTTCATCATGCGCGCGGCCTCGAGAAAAAGTAGAAGTTGATATTCACCAACGGTTCCGCCAAATTCGACAACCACAACTTCGGCCTTATTTTTTTGTTGACAAAGTTTGATGCGACGAATTATCTCATTTGGAATATCCGGCACCACTTCAACATCTTCGCCGTTATATTCCAAATTCCGTTCGCGACGAATGACTTCCAGATAAACCTGGCCGGTGGTGATGTAATTATCGTGAGTACAAATTTGATCGGTAAATCTTTCGTAATTACCCAAATCTTGATCGGCTTCGACACCATCTTCACCGACAAAAACCTCGCCGTGCTCGGCCGGACGAATGGTGCCGGCGTCGATGTTGACGTACATGTCGCATTTAATATTGGCCACGCGATAACCTCGAGCCTGTAAAATTTTGCTAACCGAGGCCGCGGCGATACCTTTTCCAACTGATGACATAACCCCGCCGACCACAAAAATATATTTGGTTGACAGTTTTTTTTGCGACATAAGATTTTGGATTGGTTACGATTAATTATTTTAAAACACCGGAGGCATAGCTCCGATGCGGTTATTTGGCTTTGATATTCAAATTAATTTTGGCTTCAAAACCGTGCGGCAAACAAACCAAAACTTCATGCCCGCCGATTTCTTTAATGGGTGACGAGAAACCAACCCACTCCGGCTGGATTTTCTTTCCGATTTTTTTTAAAGCTTCGACAATGTCTTGACCGGAAATCGCGGCGTATAATTTTCCGACCTCGTTCACTTTGGTTTCGATTTCTATTTCCAGTCCATCGAGCGAAGTTGCTAAACGACCAGCTTCTTTTAATTCCTTTTTCTCGACTTTAATTTCGCGTTCTTTTTTAATTTCAACTTGACGAGTGGCTTGCAACGTGGCCGGAACAGCCAGGTTTTGCGGAAACAAAAAGTTGCGAGCGTAACCATCGGAAACCTCGACAATCTGGCCCTCTTGGCCATAATTCAAAACTTTTTTTAAAAGAATTACTTTCATAAAAAACTTTTAATTCTTATTTTTGCACCGCGACCAAAGCTTTTTTAATAACCGGAATCAAATCTTCGTAATAAGAATTTTTTAGCAATTGATTAGCCGGTAACCACTTGGCCTCCAAAACATGTTCGGCAATTTGCGGATTTAATTCGGCTTTGGCTGGTGTGGAAAAAAGAAAATAAAAAATATCTTTGTGAATAATTGTGCCTTTGTGCACATGCTGATCGCGAAACCAAATATCGATTTTACCAAGCGGTTCTAAAAGTTTGATTTCTTCTAATCCGAGTTCTTCGATGATTTCCCGAGCCGCGGCTTCTTCGGTGGCTTCGCCGGATTCCACATGACCTTTGGGAAAGGTCCATTTGCCGTAAGAATCCTTCATCATGGCAAAATAAATCCCTTTGGATGTGCGCTTAAAAACTAACCCCCCGGCTGAAATTTCACAACGAGCGTTTTTGTTCTTAATCGGTAATTTTGTTTTTTTAAATTTCATGTTAAATAAAAATACCTGAGTAATTATCTGTTACCGGTCTAATAACTCCAGGGCTTTATCGAGTTGCGGATCTAAATCGGCCAAGGCGTCTTCTTGAGTATATTCGACTAAAAAGTCCGGAGTAATACCGAGGTGGTTAATGGAACGGCCTTGTGGTGTTAACCATTCGGCTGTGGTGAGTTTGACAGCCGAACCATCCTCAAGCTCGCGATAATCTTGAACCGAACCTTTACCAAAAGTCTGAGTGCCAACCAAAGTGGCTAAACCGTAATCTTGCAAAGCGCCGGCCACGATTTCCGAAGCCGAGGCTGAACCACCATCAACCAAAACAATAGTTGGCAAACCATTAAGCCGAGCATCGGCCGAACCCACAAAAGATTGCTGACCGGCCCGCGTACTTTGAATAACCACGGAATCCTCACCAACCCAAGCGCTGGCTATATCAATGGCTGTATTTAACAAACCACCGGGATTCCCACGAAGATCAAGAATAATTCCTTTGGCGCCTTGGCTTAAAAGTTCATTAATCGCCGAAGTGAATAAACGAGAGGTGTCTTCGTTAAACAAATAAATCGAAACCACGGCAATACCGTCGTCGCGCATTTTTAATTCGACGCTTTCGATAACAATGGTATCGCGGGTGATGGTAATATCGCTAGCCGACTCCAGACCGTCGCGGATGATTGTTAACACCACATCCGAGCCTTTGGGACCGCGAATTTTGTGAACCGCTTCGTCAACACTAAAGCCGGTGGTATCCTCGCCATCAATGGCCAATATTTTATCGCCGGCCAATAAACCGGCAACCGTGGCCGGAGTATTTGGTAAAGGCGCGACAATTAATAATTGACCGGATTCATCCACATCAATCTGAGCCCCGATACCCTCAAAAGAGCCATCGAGCTCGCTATTAAATTCCCGGGTCTCTTCGGGGTCAAAAAAAACCGAATAAGGATCGTCCAACCCTTCGAGCAAACCTTTTATTGAGCCATAAAAAAGCGTTTCATCGGAAACCGGCTGTTGATAATAATCTTCTTTAACAAAATCCCAAATTTCCCAAAAGGTACCGAAATCGATATTTTTTGAAACTTGAGCAACCAAACCACGGTTAATTAATTGTCCTTCACTTTCCGGAACCGCGGAAATAGTGCCTAGTTGTTGACCGAGCATTAAACCGCAAGCAAAAGTCACACCAAAACCAACCAAAAAAACCAAAACCAAAGCTATTGGCAAAAACCGGCGTTTTGATTCTGACGAGGAATTAAATTCATTTTGATTATTCATAACGCCTTATAGGATACCAGAATTTAGCCGCGGTGAGGAGTGGACAATTTAAATCAACTTTCTCGCTCCACAACCAATAATCATTCAAAAGTTCTTGCCTCACCTTATAAGTATTGCCGTGACCCAGCAAACCCAAATACGACTGCAAAGAAAGCAGATCAGAGCTTTTTTTAATCCTTTTGAAAGCCCGCCGTTTGGTCGACGCGCGAATTGTCCGATAATCCGGAAACAATGTCCAACCTAAAAAATCCACGCCTTGACCGATTGTTTTAGTCAACTACCACCGACTTCGTCGGTGGCTTGTTGGTTGGATAAGAGCTACGCTCATTGAATCGGTTGGTTGGTTGTTGGTTTTTTGGCATATCGGAATCGAGCAAGGACTTCGTCTTAAATGGAAACCGTTGCCGGCTTCGCCGGCGGTTTATTGCGGGAATAAAAATTTTGTTCGGGTGCAAAATCAATTTCAACTCTGAACTTAAAAAATCCGACAGCGGCTTAATCAATTCCTGCAGGTCTTTTTTATTTTCCGAAAGAATAACAAAATCATCGGCATAACGAATATAATATTTTGCCTTCAACCGATGTTTAACAAATTGATCAAACCGATTAAGATAAACATTGGCAAACAACTGACTGGTTAAATTTCCCAGCGGCAAGCCAACAGCCATACTCGGTTCTGTTTCGTAACTGTCGATGATATTTGAAAGCAAAACTAAAATTTTTTCATCCGGAGCATATTCAATCAAAATGTTTTTAAGAATCCGATGGTCAATGCTGGCAAAAAATTTTCTAATATCGCCTTTAAGCACCCAACAAGTACGAGTGTGATTTTCGCTTACCTTGTAAGCGAAGGAACGAAAACGGTTGATGGCCTTATGTGTCCCTTTCTCATTTCTGCACGAAAATGAATCGGCAATAAAAGTTCGGTCGAAAAAAGGATACAGTAATCGATAAACGGCATGATGAAGTAAACGATCGCGGACGCCGGCTTTGTGAATGTGACGGCGTTTGGGGTCGTTAATAAAAAAACTCTCGTAACTACCGTGTTTATATTGTCCGCTTGCCAAATCGGCGTGAAGGGTTAAAATATTGTCCATTAGAGCCAAACAAAATTCTCTCACATCACTTTTTTGTCTCTTGCCAACAATAAATTCCTCCCATGCTAAATATAAATTTTCTAATGAAATAATTTCGTCAAAACTATGACTCAATTGTCGAACGCTTCTTTTAGCGCCCCCCCCCCCAAGATTCCGAATTGTCGATTCTCTTGGATATCAAAGATAGTTATTTGTTGTGGCATAGTTTTTTGATTCACTTGCCTCGCCTTTCGCGTTACACACTTGGCGCGAAAATCGACAATTTATTTACCGAAATTTTAGAACTCGCACTTACGGCTAAATTCACAAGGCGCGAAGAGAAAAAAATATTTCTTGAAACCTTAAGTCGTAAATTGGACCAGCTGAAATTTTTCATAACTTTATTATGGGAAGTGAAAGGCATAGACGCCGGAAAACACGGCCAAATTTCTGAAAAACTCGGAACAATCGGACGACGGCTCGGCGGATGGATTCAAAACATTTCCAAACAACTGCAATAATAACACAAAAAAAGACATCTCGAAAAACGAACGAGATGTCTTTTTGTTTATTTTCCCCATCATCAGAGCAAGGACGCCGATGTTGTCGTAGGCCTTGTCGTCTCTGTTCCAGTTGTCGCAGTTGAGCTTGCCTTCGTTCCAGTTCAGATTGAGGCGATCGCCGTCGGCATCGCAAAATGTCAAACACCTTCCGTGACACTGTCCTTTGAATACTCTCTGGACTGAATCTTATTTCGCGCCGCAAGCGCGTGAGTGTCTGACACGGGGTGGAAAAAATATATCAAACGACACGCTAACACAACGCAAATTGCGCGGCATTATTCCGATCGAATGATACCCTGTACTGCCGGCTCGCATCCATAAACACGAGCAACAACGACACAGCCAAAAATAAGTATACCAGAAAAAAAAACGATCCCCGAACATTTGTCCGAGGATCGAGTGACCAAGTTTCCGAGGATCGGAACCGGAAGAGCCGAGTGGCCTAGCTTCCGAGTTCCACCCCCAGAGCAAGGACGCCGAAGTTGCCGTAGGCCTTGCCGCCTCCGAACCAGCGGGCGCAGTAGAGCTCGCCTCCGCCCCAGAACAGACGGAGGCGATCGCCGTCGGCATCGCAAGTGTCGATTCGCACCACGAGCGGAATTCGCTCATCGGTGGCCTTGAAGTGGGCCAGCATGAGACCAGCAACGAGCGCGACATTGCCGAAGCCGATCAGATGATGCGCAGGCAGAGCCAGCCTGGTTCTGGTGTCCGAGAGCAGCTGTCTCTGCTGAACAACATCCTTCGAGGTACTGCCCCGCAGGACGCCGGGAACCCAGAAGACGAAACAGTCCTTGGTGGCTTCGTCCGGGAAGTTCCAGTCCTGAAGGTACCGGAGGCTGTCGTGGCAGGGGCCGGCCTTCGGGGCGTGGATCTTGAAAGTGAAGCCGGCGCGGACGCGGTAGCAGACCGGGTGGGAGACCGGAATGCCCTGCTCGGTGGCCAGTTGGCGGTAGATGGCGCAGGTCGCCTTGTACCGCTCAGGGACGGCGGCGTCGGGGATCGGGATGAAGTGGTCGACCTGCGGCGGCGCGGCGGTTACTTCGAACTGTCCTTCGATGACAGCTTGAAGGGCACGAGCCAGACGATCCGGATCGAACGGATAGCCGTTCTCTTGGCGAATCTGGCGCTTGATCTCGCCGAGTTGACCATCCAGCCTGTAGTACTGTTCGCTTGTGACGATGGTCGCCATGACGATACTCCTTGTTGTAGTAGCTCCCATTCGCCAGCACCCTATGCGCCGACAAATAGTCGCTGTCACAGATCGGAATTATCCCGATCTTCTTTTTATTTTCTCTCAAAAGACAAAAAGAAAACCGCGATTGTTACGGCTTAAAATAGCATTTTTTGGTGGTTTTGTCAAGTCAAATAATGGACTAACGACTGATTTTAACCTACAATAATCAATGTTATGAAAAAAACCACCAGAAAAATCATTTTTTTCTTATTTTTAGGCGTCTTTTTAATAGCCGCGCCCTTGGTTGTTTTTTACACGGCCGGTTATCGTTTAAATTTCGAACAAATGTCTTTGGTTAAAACCGGTTTATTTTATCTTTCCACCAACCCTAAAGGCGCGACGGTTATTCTGGACGATAAAAATATTGGTCGGGAAACTACGGCTATTTTAAAAAACATCTTGCCCGGTGAATATTTGGTTCGACTAGAAAAAGAAGGCTACCTGCCCTGGGAAAAAAAATTGGAAATAAAAGAGAACGAAACGACCTTTGTTCAAAAAGCGATTTTGTTTTCTTCGACTGAACCGACTTTAAAAATTGCCGGCCCCTTCCTTCTCTCTGCTCTTGATCAAACCGGGGAAAATCTGGCTTTCGCTTTGACCGAGGGTAGCTGGGTAGAAATTTGGTCGCAAAATCTAGCTTCTGACGAAAAAAAACTTTTGCTTCGTTTATCAAAAAACAGTTTTGACAAACTAAATCTATCTTGGTTGGCCGGCAACGACCATCTATTGCTGGTAAAAGAAACTCGAGCCGGCCTGGAAACCTGGTTAACTATTGATCAAAATGGTAAAAGTCAAACGGCCGACGAAACCCTAAAAAATGAATGGCTGAGCGACAACCAACTTCTGTTCACAAAAAATACCAATACCGGAGTCGACCTTATCCGCCGCGACCAAAATAATTCCGAACAAACTCTGGCTTCCCTACCAAGTGGTAATTACGAATTTATTCCCTCGCCTTCTTCACTAATCTTGTTACAAGAAAAAACTCGAAAAAAAATCTTTTTAATTGATAATCGCGGCGTTGATCAACCGATTCTTTTAAATACCGCTGCCTTTGTGGCGGCTTGGAATCCACAAAATAAAAACCAACTCCTTTACGCCTCTGACTTCGAACTTCATATTTTTGACGCCGAAAAACAAACCGATACTCTGCTAACTCGGGTCAGTGCACCAATTATCGACGCCGCTTGGCAACCTTCGGCCGCCGATATTTTCTACGCCGACAATAATAATTTATACGCCCTGGAACTCGATCGTCGTGGCAGTGGTTATCAAATTTTCACCTTGGCTACACTGGACAAGATTGAGGCTTTTGCCCCAACAAGCGACGAACAAACAATTTACCTCGTTGGCACTCAGGGCCAAGAGATCGGAGTTTTTGAAAGAAAATTGTTGAAGTAGGGGTGGCAATAAATAAAAGTTGTAAAAAAATCGGATAATAAGTCCGATTTTTATTTTCTTAAACTCACATTTTTACAACTTTTGCCCAACATGAATCTACATCTACAACTCAACCAACGAATTATCACCAACAAACATTTTGTGTCCGCTTGAAGGCAACGAACAAGTTTTGGCGGCGACGGTAACATTGCGACCAATCATCGAACCGTCAATCCGACCGACATTTTTTATTGTGGATTTATCTAGAATAACCGAATGTTCGATCTCGGCGCCATCAACGACGCAACCAGTGCCAATCGTCGTGAACGGACCGATAAAAGCATTATTAATCTCGGCGTTTTCGCCGATAACGACCGGGCCCCTGATCAAAACATTCGGACCGATCTTGGCGCCTTTTTCGATTTTGACCAAACCGTGAATCTGCGCCGCCTTATCGACTTCGCCTTCAATAACATAACTCGATTGTGGCAAAGTGTTCATGGCCAAAATGTTTCCTTCCAAAAGTTGAGCCGGCCGACCCGGATCTTTCCACCAACCGTCGACGATATCATAGCCGACCTTAAAACCGTTTTCGATCAGCCAAGTATGAATGTCGGAAATTTCGTATTCCCCGCGAGCCGAGGGCTGGATATGACGAAAGGCTTCAAAAAAATTTTTGTCGTAAACATAAACTCCGGTCACCGCCAAATCACTAGGCGGATCTTTTGGTTTTTCAACAACTCGAGTCAGTTTTCCGTTTGCGTCAAAAGCCGCCACCCCAAGCTCGGTTAAATTCGGCGCGCGCGAAAGTGTCAGAGCACAATGCAAACAATCTTTATGAAAACGCTCGACAATATTTTTTATGCCGGCGCGAAAAATATTATCGCCAAGATGAAAAATAAACGGTTCGTCTTCGCCAAGCCAATCGCGGGCGTTGTAAACAGCGTGAGCAATGCCACACGCTCCGCCGACTTGTTCGATGTAAGTAATCTTTACTCCCCAGCGAGATCCGTCGCCTACAACCTCTTGGATCTCCTTATCACCCGGATTGATATTGATGGCAATCTCCTTTACCCCGGCCTCGACGACATTTTCGATCGGATAAAAAATCATCGGCTTGCCGGCTAAAGGCAACAGATGTTTGTTAATTGACCAGGTTATTGGACGGAAACGGGTGGCGTGGCCACCGGCGGCGATGAGGGCTTTCATAAAGGGAGGTTAAGGGGGGTTAAGGGAGGTTGGGGGAGGTTAAGGGGGGTTGGGGGGGTTAAGGGAGGTAAAGGGGTTTTGAACAGCGATCCTTCTGTTTGGTAATTTACCTAAAATAAGTGGTTTTAGTCAAACTCCTGATCAAAAAAATTGACAAAGTTGGCCAAAATGGAATAATTAACACCAAGGAGGTCTGAATAAAAAAATTCCCGTACCGTCTCGGCGGTTTCTGTACCTATTGGCTGCCGGTCATGACTGTCTGTACCCTACTCGGGCTATTCTGCCCCAAGCTCGCCATCGTCATCACGGCTTTCTGGAGCACCGCCACTCCAATCATGGCCGTCGACCGAAAACAACTGCTCGGCACTGCCAAGATCTGCGGAGCCTGCTTCTTCGTCACCACGCCCTGGACCCTACTCGGCGTCCTCGTTCTCCCCCTCGTCTTATAGGCAAGGTCTTTTTTTAAGGAATTTTTAAAAAATGTCCCGGTCAGAATTATTTTTCGTAAATTCGAACCATAAACACTTCGGGGAATAGGTGTCGATCGGCACCTATTCCCCGAAGTGTTTTTAGAAATAGCATGTGATACAATTATTTCTGGGAACTCTCTTTTTTTACTAAAACAAAAAATCGAATTTCTAATTCGATTTTTTGTTTTTAAATTACTTCCGTTTTAAATTACTTTTCCGATCCAACGGCTAATTTTTCCGCGGTTTCCAAGGCCACAAGCGTATTAAAAGCTCCAGAATTCGGAAAATAATTTCTTCCCGTAATATAGTACGACGCAATATTACCAAGATTCACATACATATCCATCTTTTTCTGTTCAGGACTACCCCATGTACCATTCTCCAAAGATTTTTGACTTATAGAGAAAAAAATGTTGGGGATAATCCTTCCTTTGATATCAACCATAATTAAAAGTCTGTCAGATAATGGTAATCCTTCGGTACTCAAAAAATCTTCCAGGATTTTTCGAACATCTTTACTTTTACGATCCTGCTCAGGCAACTCATTTCCATAACGCCCCTCAAACTCTTCCAACGCAAAAAGCATTTGCTTAAACTCTTCACTAAAATTTTTAACCGCACTTTCGCAAAGTTCTCTTGACGAACTATTATATTCCGCTCTTTGAGCTCTTTTATCCGCAACTACTGCTTCTTTCTGAATTTGCGCGTCTTCGGTATCTTCTCCCAATTGGGACATGGCTCTTTCTTCATTCCTCAAATCTCTAGCAAATTGTCGACTTTCTCTTACCCTTTCTGCAATAATTTGTGCTTCATCAGGACTAAATGTTATTTTTTTTGCACGCGCTTCTTGCAAAGAAAAACGAAATGCCTCGGGAATTTGATGACCTTGTTCAGACATAAATTTAAATTAATAAATGATTTTAACGATCTTATTTTATCATTGCCACAAAAAACTAACAATCTCGTAAATACTCCGCCAACGCCTCTTGCCAACTCCGAGCTGGTGGCAATTTGGTGTTAATAAGAACCGAACAGACCGGGCGCTTGGCCGGGCGAGGATAAAAATCACTGCCGACCGGGTTTAATTTTATGTCTTCACGATCGATCAGACGAAAAATTTCTTGGGCAAAACTGTACCAAGTACAGGCGCCGTCCTGAGCACCATGATAAATTCCCGGTGGATGATTTTCAACAATCTCGCGTGTACGTAGAGCCAAATCAGGAGCGTAAGTCGGTGAAGTTAACTCTGAGTCAACCATATCAAACTCGTTTTTCTCGGCCGACAAACGGATCATCAAATCAACAAAACTTTCTTTAACTCCTTCACCACTTCCCTTCACTCCGAAAATTCTTGACGGACGGATGATATAAATTTTTCCGCCAATCTCGCCGAGTAAGCGTTCGCCTTCGGCTTTGGATTTTCCGTATTCAGAGATCGGATCAAGCGGATCGTCTTCGGTGTAGCCGGTTTCTTTGGTTCCACCAAAAACATAATCGCTGGAGTATTGAACAAAGCTCGCTCCGAGTTCTTTAGCGACTCGCGCGAGGTTGGCCGGCGCTTCGGCGTTGAGTTTGAAACAAATTTCTCGTCCCTCGCCTTCGGCCATATCGACATTATTATAAGCCGCGCAGTTGATAATCAAGCTCGGAGTCGTGGAAATTATTTTTTCTCGAGCCTTTTCAAAATCACAAATATTACAATCCTCACGATCCCAAGCCAAAACTTCGTGATCGGAAAAAACTCGAACCAGTTCTTGGCCAAGCATGCCTTTGGCGCCGAGGATTAGTATTTTCATAATCGTAGAAGTCGTAGAAGTCGTAGAAATAAAATCTACGTTTTCTACGCTCTACATTTTCTACAATCAAATTTTAAACTTACTCTCTGGATCAATTTCGTGGCGGATCTCATCAACTTCTTCGGTCTTCCCGGGTCCTTTGTAAAGTTTGTTGGCACAATTCACAACCATTCCATCAATCTTGCCAATGTTTTTGTAACCATGAACCACGCCCGGAGGAACGATAGCCACAAACGGTTGGTCTTCACCGCCCTCAAAAGTCTCGTGCTGACCAAAAGTCGGCGAATCGGCGCGATTGTCCCAAAGATTGAGCTGAAAAACCGAAGGACCGACAAAACCAAAAAAATCGGTTTGATAAACATGCTCGTGCGGGCCACGAACGATTCCCGGTTTGGTTAGTGAAACATAAGTCATAACCGGAGTTTCTTCGGAAGCGATTTCGTCGGTTCGCCAAAGCTCCGAAAGCCAACCGCGCTGGTCTTCCCATTTTTTTAAAGGAATAATTTTGACGCCGGAAAATCTGCTATCATTCAACATAGATTAAAGATATTTATAAATATCGTGCCGTCCAATCGAAATAAATAAAATAGTGCCATTTTCTTTACGTTTAAAAATTATCCGATAGTTACTTGTTATTGAGAGCGACCAAACCTCTTTAAACTTTCCATGTAATTCATGTAGACGCAAAGACGGATGGAGTGGATTATCTCTAAAAACCGTTTCTTTTTTAATGGCTAAATTTATTATATCTTCCGGTAATTTATTAAACTCTTTAATAAATTTCTGAGAATATTCTATTTTTTCTGCGAACATACTAAATCAGCAAGCGATTTTGCTTTAATAGTTCGGCTGGTTTTATATTCTCGTTCGGCTTGTTTAATCGATTTGAGCAAGGATTCCTCAGAAATCAAATCCTTATCCATCCCAATAAGATGCTGCACGTACCCGCTAACCGAAACAAAACCTCTTTTTTTTGCCAAAGATTTTACTTCGGTCGTCATTTTTAAAGGCAGTGACAAACTTAAAACTTGACGCATATTTTTTACAGAATTAATACTTACATCTACATCTTAATACATCTGTATTACAGAGTCAAGGATTCATCTTTTCCGTACTGCCTCTTATAATATTCCTGATAAACCCCCGATCTGATTTTGTCCACCCACGCCTGATTATCCGCGTACCACTGAACCGTCGCCTTCAAACCGTCGTCAAGATTAATTCGCGGCTCCCAGTCGAGTTCGCTTTTGGCTTTGGTGTAATCGATTGAATAACGACGATCATGGCCAGGACGATCTTTGACATATTCGATGAAACTTTCATCACGACCGGTTAACGCCAAAAGTTTTTTTGTTAATTCGAGATTGGAAACCTCGCTGTCTTTTCCGCCGAGACAATAAGTTTCACCGATTTTTCCTTTGAGCAAAATCGCTTCGATCCCACGACAATGATCCTCGACATGAATCCAGTCGCGAACATAAAGGCCGTCGCCGTAGACAGGAACCTTCTTCCCTTCCTTTAGGTTGCAGATAAAAAGCGGAATGATTTTTTCCGGAAAATGATACGGGCCGTAATTGTTCGAACAGTTGGAAATGGTTACGGGTAATCCGAATGTAATATGATAAGCCCTAACAAAATGATCGGCCGCGGCTTTCGAGGCTGGATATGTGCTGCGCGGAGCGTACGGAGTATTTTCGTTAAAAAAGCCGGCGCCGAGCGGCAAGTGTCCGAAAACTTCATCGGTCGAAACATGATGAAACCTTTTTAGACCGTTCAGTCTGGCGGCGTCGAGGAGCGTGAAAGTGCCGAGAACATTTGTTCGAACAAAAGATTCCGGATCCATCGCGGCGCGATCATTGTGCGACTCGGCGGCAAAGTGGACGATGGTGTCAATATCTTTGACAATAGAAAAAACCAACTCGCGATCGCAAATATCGCCTTTAACAAATTTTATTTTGTCGACGACGGTTTCGAGATTTCGCAAATTGCCGGCATAAGTCAATTTATCCAAAACCGTCACCTCGTCCTCGGGGTGATTTTTGAGCCAGTAGTGAACAAAGTTGGAGCCAATGAAACCGGCGCCGCCGGTGATTAAGAGTTTCATATTGTTACGAATTACCCTCCGTCGCCGGGCTATGGAGGGGCACGCGAAAAGTGCCGAATATACGAATCGATGAATTATTTTAAATAAGGTTTAGCGATAGCCCAGGCGGAAATGGAAAAACCATCCCAAATTTCGCCGCGAAGAATCGCTTCGTCGACTTCTTCCGGCGTCAGACGGACGAGTTCGAATTCTTCGGTTTCGTCTTTTTCGGCAAAGGCCGGCGACAAATTTCTGGCCACAAAAACTTTTGTCATTTCATCTAACAGTCCACTACCGACAGCAAAACGACCTACCTCATCAAAAAATTCTGCTTTTTTTCCTGTTTCCTCGATCAGTTCAGCCTTGGCTGTTTCTAATTCAGAATTTCCAGGTTTTACTCCGCCGGCCGGGCACTCCAAACTTTCTTGATCAAAAATATAACGATATTGCCGAAGAAACAAAATTTTTCCATCTGTATCTACCGGAATAATAGATACACCACCGGGCGTTGACATGTAATAATAATCCCCTTCTTTACCATTCGGCAACCGAAAACGATCGTGAATTCCTTTCCACCATTTGTTTTCATGAAAAACTTCGGAGGAAAGTTTGGTCCATTTTGCTATGGGCATATTTCTAAATTTTCAGATAAATAATCACGATTACGAAAAACCTCGAAGCCGGTCCAAATCAACCTGCCGTCGTCGAAAAGTTTTTTGGTCTTTTTCCTTTCCTTGTTAACTAAAACAATTCTTTTTTTGCCGATAATCGGATCTTTCTGGTTCATAAAAGTGACTTGAAAATCAGAAAAATCTTGAAAAAATCTGGAATCAACTTCCTTTTTGGATTGCGCATCGACTTTGTGCTGTTCTAAAAAACCATTAAACATTTCCTCGCGAAATCTTAATTCCAGCTCTCCTTTAGGACAGTTAATTTCCATTTCAAATGGCGAAAAATCATCAAGGCGTTTTTGCGGCGACAGGTTGTAAGCGTCTTGCAGAACTTTTAAACGCTCGTTGGCATCGGCAATTCCCTCGGACGACAAACCGATCGCCTGAATTATTTGTTGATGTAGAGGATTTTCAGCACCAGCGCAATAAACCACTTCTTTCCATTGAGACAAAAGCCGCCAATCACCTATTTTATTGTCTTGAAACATCTTTAACAATCGGTCATAGGCCGATCTGCGTAATCTATCAATACAGACACTGCCAAGACGCTCTAATAAGACGTGCCAATCATCCTCATTATCTTTTGAAATTCCTCGATCATAAGCATAATAATACCATTCTTCGGCTTTTTTAAAATCTTGTTTAGTGTTTTGAATTTGATAAAAATAAAAAATATCGCCTAAAATTATATAAGGCCAAAACTCGCTAGGTCTGGTTAAAGAATAATCAGCTACCAATTCTTCGGCTTCTTTTGTCCGGCCCAGACCAACAAAAGATTCCGCGCATTCTTGCAGCCAATCTTCTTCTTTGGTCACACCGAGTGTCACTGCTTCGTTAAGTAAATCCAAAAAATTTTTATATTGAGCTGTATTCAAACAAGCTAGTGAAAAATCCGATAAGATTTCGGAAAAATCCGTAAAAACCAAGTCTTCGAACGCTTTTTTAATCTTTTTTCTTTCTTGATCAAGGGATGTGGTTTTTAAAACATCAAAAAAAATTCTTAACATTTCTGAATATGCATTAGCCGAGCGTGTGGAGTTTATATCTTCGTTCCGTAAAACAACGCAAACTAGTTCCAGAAGAATTTTCATCTGTTCCAACGAAAAGAAGTTCGGTGTTTTTTCTTTTTTCATAATCTTTCAAAAACCTCTTGAATCCGCTCGGCCACATCAGATAAATTATCTATCAAATCTTCGGTCCGACACCATTCTTTATAGCCATCGTCTTCATAGCGAGGAATAATATGCAAATGCGTATGAAAAATAATTTGTCCGGCGGAATGGCCAACATTAAAATTAATATTGCAACCCATGGCGCCGACGCTTTCCATGATGCCCGGAGCGATTTTTTTGGCCGCGGTCATAACCGCCATAACTTCTTCGTTGGTTGATTCCAAAAGATGTTCGGCGTGTTTTTTGGGAACAATTAAAGTATGGCCGGGATTTAACGGTTTAATATCAAGAAAAGCCAAAACGTTTTCGTCTTCGTAAATTTTGTGGCAAGGGATTTCACCGGCGATAATGTTGCAAAAAAGGCAGTTGGTCATAAGGGAAGATAACGTCAAATTATTAAATATCAAATGACAAATGATGGGGGATTATTTATTTGATATTAAGTACTTTACAAGAAATGGTGTGATTAGGGCAAGCGGGATAATCAAAACCAAAAAATCACCGAGATCGACACGGAATTGCCAGGTCAGGTAAACGCCCAGGAAGCCAAAAATCGAAGCCGCCAACCAGGCCGGCCAAGTTTTTTCTTCTTTCGCTTTGGCTAGACAGCCCCACCAAAATCCGGAAACCAAGGCCGCAAACAAAAAAACAAAAACCGAAAAACTTCGGGAAACAAAACCCGGGCGCAGTAAATCAAGACTTAAAAAAATTGCAAACGAAATCAACGAGGTTAAAAACAAAGTCCGAGCTATTATTTCGGCCGGATGAAATTTTTCACTTTTTTTAAAAAACATATTCTTTAAATTTTCCCCAAACTTCGTTCCAGGTTGTTTTAGGACGAGTAAATTTCATGGTCACGGAATTGAGAAAAAATTGACGATCGGGTTGGGTAATGGTTGGTAAGGACAAAACGAATTTCCAAGTTTTATCTTCGAAAGAAACATTGGATGTGGCAAACTTAACTCGAGCCAACAACCACTCACCATCTTGAACCGGCGGGATGTATTTGGCAATAAGATAATTGACATTCAGACGATCCAAATCACTTTCCGCGGTTAAACGAACCGGATCGGGATTAAAATATTGGGCCTGAGAAAAGGCCAGGTGACCGTCGGAGCTAATCAAAAGATCTTCGGATTTGGGAACATTTACTTTAACCAAACCGGCTTCTGGTGGCGCGTACTCATATTCAATGTATGGCTCGAGAATGGCCACCGAACCTCGACCAATGGTAATTGTTTGAGCGCCGCTGGCGTGTCTTGTGGCTAGCTTCAAATTTTTCCCTTCAGTAACAAAATCAGTTGTTCGATTCTGTTCACTGAAACCGACTTGATCGGCCAACCAAATTTGATTTAAAAAAGTAATTTTTTGTTGAGTCGTAGCAATCGAACGAAAGAAAATATCTTCTGAAGCTTTCATTTGAATTTTGTAAACACCTTCTGGCAAGGCCGTGGCTTTTAAAGTTAACTGTCGCAAACCCAAAGCCTTGGAATCGTTTAAAGTATTACCATCGTCTTGAGCTCGAATCTCGGCTACTGATTTTCCGGTTTCATCGATAGCAATAAGTGTAACTGTGTCTTCGCCGACCAGCCGGTTCATGTCCATAAAGGCAAAAACAAAATTCAGGTCTTCGTTTTTGATATAAGTATAAAACTCATGCGAACCGCGCAGAGAAACATTTAAAACGGTTTGGATTGAAGTTGGAGTATAACCGGATAATCGATAAGGCTCGGTCAAACCATAATGATAGGTAGCGATTTCCGAGCGCGCCGGCGGTTGACGCAAAAAATCTTCGACGGTTTCAAATTTTGGATTTCTTTGAAGCAAAATAATATCATCAGACACCAAACGGGACCACTTGGAATTATCGATCAGCAAATTTTGCAAAGGCTCAAGGGCGTAAGCGCCAGTGGTGGCGTCAGCCAAAATTCCCAGTTCAACAATCGGCAAATTAGAATTCTTAAAACGGATTTCCGTTTCCACCTGATCAAAGAAACGTTGCGGGTGAACAAAAAAGAAAGCCGGATCACCAATAATTTTTTGCGACCATTCAGCATTAGATAATTGTTGCGGCGCCTCGACACGAGCATCGGGTAAAACCTGGTCGATATAGGGCGAGCGTTCGTTAACCGCTCGAGTAGTTTCAAAAACCCCGGCTGGCACTAAATCAATATTGATTAACCAAACAAAAACCAGGCCTGGCAATAAAATAATTAGACTTTGAATAATTCTAGTAATATTTTTTTGACGAGATTCATTCATAAACAATTACTCGAGTGCGGTTATGCGGTACAAAGACTCGATACCGAAATTTTCGATAAAATTAATTTGCAAACCCAGGGCTTTTAATTTTTCTCCGTTCAAATATTCTAAATCAATTTCTGGAAAAGTAATACCAAAATAATACAACGGAGCAAGTTCGACAATTTGCGGCATTAACGTATAAGTACTTTCATCACGCAAAGGATAACGCACTCGGCGATCCGGAAAAAACAACTTGTCGGCCCGATCGACCACAATCACTGAATCGATTTCCGTAAGTTCGAGCAGGCGATTATGAGTTGTTGCGGCCCCAATTAAACGTTGACGCATTGGCCAAAGACTATCATTAGACGAGAAAAAAACTGAATTAAAACTTAAACCGACAATAACCAAAAGACCGGCCAGAGCCAAAAGACGACCAAACTTTTTAACCGTCACCATCAGCTTAACCAAAACCAAAGCCACCAAAGGTGTAGACAAAACAAAAACCGGCAACCAATAACGAGTGTAAGAATTAACAATGGCTACGGCCGCCAAGTCGGGATTATCGTGAATCGTCCAACTGCCATAAATTAAACCAAACCAAAGAACCGAAAAAACAAAAGTCATTAAATAAAACCCGTGAAAATCTTTGACCTTGGCCTGGTCTTTTTTTCGCGGCCAAAGCAGAAAAAAACCCACTGCGGCCGGAATGGTTAACCACCAAAACATCAAAAGTCCGTAATCAAAAATGTGTCGAACGGCCGTCCGTGGGTGCCAACCAAAAGGCAGACTGATGGCCGATAAAAGCGAGGTCGAGGAAACAATGGTCGGATTCTGATCCAGAGATTCGTCTTCATCGATTTGGGACGAATTGTTTTCTAAAAATGTCGGGCTGGTTATGTTGTATCCGGTTTTCCAAGGCTCACCGTATAACGAATTGTTAAAAAACAACAGAGGCACGATGGCCAACAAACTAGTGGCCAAAAACAAAACCACGGTTTTCCAGGAAAAATATTTTCTTAAAACTATTACACCAAGAAAAATTAAAGGTGCCAGCCAAAAAAATTCAAAACTTCTAATCCATAAAGACAAACTAAAACAAAGGCCGGCCAAAAACGGATCCAACCCGGCCCAATCTTTTTTTAAAAACTTGATGGGTTTTACCACCAAAAAAAATCCCGAAAAAATTAAAAAACTAACAAAAGTCACGTTAGGCATTAACGGCCGCCCCGACCAATACCACCAAGCCGGATGAGTAACTAAAAGCAGGGCGGAAAACAAAGCCACTTGACGATTAAAAATTTTTCGAATTAAGCCGTACCAAGCCCACATGGCCAAAACAGCAAAAAACGGCGTCCAAAAAGCCAAACTCCAAAAACCAAAAAGTCGCATCAAAAAACCAAAAATTATCGGTAAACCCAAAAAACCGATCGGCAATAAACGACCGGAAAAAGAAATAACACTCCGAGGAAACAAAACATCGCCCAACACCGTATTAAATGGCTCAAAAGAAAACAATTGACCTTGAGTGGCAAAAGTTTCGGCAAAAAAAGCATTAGCCGTCTCGTCTGGCGAAGAATAAGTCGGGCTTAAATTAACTAAAACCAAAGTCGAAAGAAAAAAAATTAATCCGACAACCGCCAAGATTATTAAATCGCGACGATTTTTAGATACCATAAGACAACAGACTCAAAAGGGCAAAAACAATAGCCACGGTAAAAGCACCAAAAGACACGCTGCGAAACAAATCAAAATCCATCCATAAAGAAATAAACAAAAAGAGTACACCAGCCACCTGCAAAAACATTTTTATCTTGCCAAAGACATTAGCACTAACAAACTTACCTTGGTGTTTACGAATCAAACCACCGACAATAATAACTATTTCAAAAAACAAAATCAACAAACCAAAGAACAAACCAAAATACTGAATTACGAAGAGTAAAACTACCAAACCAATTAAAAGTTTGTCGGCAATAGGATCAACTATCGTACCCCAAGGAGTGATTTGTTTACGAACCCTAGCTAATGAACCATCGATAGCATCGGTCAGAGCGGCAACAAAAAACAAAGGTACACCAATAGCATACTGACCGGTATATAAAAACCAAAGAACAAACGGTGTCATTAATATACGCAAAATCGTAACATGATTAGGCAAAACAAACCGGGGAATCAAAGGCAAAATCAAAAATTTCATTAAATGATCATGCGGAAATAACCGATACGGGTCACGTTCGGCCGATGGGTGGAAGTGCTTCAAAAAATCAAGAAATCTGGAAAACATGGTATTATATTAAACGTATGAAACGACTTTTAACTAATATGAAGTTTACCACGTTAAGCATAATTTTTCTAGCAACTTTTGTTGCCAACACTTTTGTCTTCAAGTCAGAGTTGACTGCGGTAATCCTTTTGGTTTTTTTTGCTTTCCTGATAATCCCGCCACTTGGCCGCGCCACGACCCCGCGTGAAGGTCGCTTAACCCAACTTCTTTTTGGTTTTTTTACCGCTTTTTCTTTGGTGGCCATTATCGGTTCGCTGGCTTATTATCTGGCAAATTTTACCAAACCGGTGGTTGTGGTCATAATCCTAATCGCCCCTTCTTTGGTTTGGCTACTTTGGCAACGCCAGCCCGCAGCTTTTAAAAAAGTTGCCGCCGTTCATAATATTTTGTCCGGTTTAAAACATCAGATCAAAAAATCAGTCTGGATCGCCGTCGCTACCGCAGTTTCTCTCTTAGCCGCCACCGGTCTCCTAATCAACCAAGCCGCCACCACCGAAGCGGTTCGTTCTCCCTGGGAAGTTGTAACTCCGGCCATCTTTTTAACTTTTGGTTTGGCTTCCTTGCTCTTAGTAGCCTTAACTGCCAAAGGTCACGAACGAACCCTAACTATTCCTTTAGTCTCACTGGCTTTATTTGTTTTTCTTTCCGTGGTCCTAATGGTTTTTCCCATTGGTTATGGTTTTGATGCTTTTATTCACCAGGCTACCGAGGGCCACATCGCTGAATTTGGCACCATCACACCCACACCTTTTTATTACATCGGCCAATACGCCATGGTACTTTTTTTGCATCACGGTTTTCAAATCCCCATCGACTGGGCAGACAAACTTCTTCTGCCTTTACTTACCGCACTCTTGTTGCCATTGGCCTGGCTTTCGGCCGCGGCCCATGCTTTAAAAGAAAAAACCAGCGCTGTTCGCAGTTTACCTTTTCTATTTCTAATTCCCCTCTCTTCTTTTATTGTCACCACACCTCAAGGTTTAGGGAACCTCTGGTTTGTTCTAATAATCCTAATGGCCAGCCCGCGATTAATTGATCGAAACAATCAACCACTCTGGCCGCTCATCTTTGGAGCCATAACCGCTCTACTTATCCACCCCATCGCCGGAATCCCCGCCCTACTCTTCCTGGCCCTTTTAGCCACCAACCCCGATGATCCTCAACAAAAATTTCCGGGTTTAGCCAGGGTTTTTTCTTGGATAATAATTTTATTCGGTTCTTTTGCTTTACCAGCCTCGTTTGCCATAAACAGCTGGCGCTCCGGACAAGGCCTAAACTTAAATTTCTCGGCCTTGACCCCAAGCCAACTTGTCCACAACCTGCGTCTCGATTTGTTTTTGGAAAACCATTTTTCGCCTTTACTCGACTTTGTTTACTTCTTTGGCTGGAATCAAATCGCCCTGATTATTTTAGGAGCAATTATTGGAATTTTTTACGCTCGAAAAACCGTATTAAAACCTTTAAGAATTTATTTGGCCATGGCCGCCATGCTTTTTATAAACTTTGTGGTTATGGGCGCGGCCGTGGATTTCTCGTTTCTGATTGATTATGAACGCGGCAATTACACCGCGCGTCTTTTGCCTTTGGCGATTTTCTGTTTACTACCTTTTTTAATTATTTTTGCCGGTCGCTCGTTAACATCACTAAAAGAAAAACCGATTGTTTTGCGAACCGGCGTAATTGTTTTACTCTCGGCTCTCATGGTTTCGGCGTTTTACCTTAACTATCCGCGCCAAGACGTTTACGAAACCAGTCATGGTTTTAATGTTAGTCAGGCCGATATTGCCGCGGCCCTAGATGTCGAAAAAGACGCCGGTCAAAACGATTTTGTTGTCCTAGCCAACCAATCAGCCGCCGCCGCCGCCTTAAGCCAATTCGGCTTCGTCCACTACTACGGCGAGCAGTTTTATTACCCGATTCCTACTGGCGGCGAGCTTTATCAGATTTTTTTGGAAATGAACGAACACCCAGCTCGTGAAACCGCGCTTGCGGCCATGGATTTGGTTGGAGTGGACAAGGTTTATTATTTAGTTAGCGATTATTGGTGGCAAGCGGAAAAAATTATCGAGACAGCCAAAACCACGACCGATAATTGGTGGAGCGTACAAGAAGGCCGAGTGACGATTTTTGAGTATGGGAGGTAAGTTTGGATAAAAGCGTAAAAATTGTATTGTAGAGATAGAACGACGTTCTGTCTCTTTTTTAATCCCAAAAAAAATCGACCTCGTACGAATCACAAGATCGAAGACGAAACGGAGTGACAAGATGCCACCTATTCGATCGCGAGCACCACCAGTTCTGGCGAGACGAACTTTGCCAGACAGCCTGGTTCAGGAAAACCATGAAGGCTTCTGATCTGAGCCAGGAACCCGTTGCCCGGGTCTTCGACAAAGACAGCCTCGAACCGAAGGCTCTGGAACTCCCCGTCGACCTCTGCTCCAATGGTCACAACAAGAGTTCGGCCACCGATCCGAGGATCGGAACACCTGTACTTGAAGTTGAAACCGCCATTCAAGTCCAAGTGAGGCGCCCATATCACCGAGAGTTCGAAAGTGTCGCCACCCAAAGCTTCAACCCGAGCCACCGGAGGCGCTGTGACCCCACCCCCTTGGTCGGCGGCCCGATACGGATTTCATGGATGTCAGTAGAACTCCCCGGAGCGGAAAGCAGTCGCTCCCAAACCAGAAGGACTTCGGTTGTGGAGGTGGTAGAAGGCGTAGAAGGCGTAGAAGGCGTAGAAGGCGTAGGAGGCCGTAGGAGGCGTAGGAGGCGTAGG
>DOJV01000005.1 GCA_003511125.1 Candidatus Uhrbacteria bacterium | reverse complement strand
CCCCTCAAGCCTCTCAAGCCTCTCCAGCCTCTCAGGCCTTTCCAGCCTCTCAACCCCTCCACCCCCTTGACACCTCTCCACAATTTTCGCTATACTATCAACAGAAATTAACTTTTATCCCTCTATGAACAAAGCGGAATTAGCCATCAAACTTTCCGAAAGATTAAACATCGCCAAAAAACTGGCCGAAGATTTTATCGAAAATTTTGAGGACATCGTTACTCAAACTCTAGTCAACGACGGCGAAGTCACCATTGCCGGCTTTGGCACCTTTTCCGCCCGCGTTCGCGCCGGCCGAGCTGGTGTCAACCCACAAAACCCCAGCGAAAAAATCCAAATCCCTTCGGTTAAAGTTCCAAAATTCAAATCAGGCAAATCTTTAAAAGATGCTCTGAAAGGCAAAATCAACAATCCTGCTCCGATTACCCCGGTCGAACCAGTTAATCCACCACCAGCAGTTTCCACAATGTAAACCGATTTTCAAAAACCGTTTCGTTTCCGAAACGGTTTTTTTGTTAACCCCAGAAGTCATTCCGAACGGCGCACGAAGGATCCCTTTGGGAACCAGAATAACCAACGGTTTACTACAAAATTAAAAACTTTAGTTGGAAGTCTGTAGTAATCCTTAAGTTGATTCTGTAACTTAGGCGATCCCTCCCACCGTCGCTCGCGACGAGCTATGTCGGGCGCGGCCGTGGCGTCGGGGTGACAGTAGTGAAAACGATAGTAACAGAAAGCATTAAACCACCCCCACGGAGGGAGGGATCCCGTTGAAGACACTACAAACCATGATTTTTTTTATTTGAAAAATGAGAAAATTAAAAAACTCATTTTAATCCTTCATCCCCACCTGCCACAAAAACTCAAATACCTCGCGCAAACTGAAAGCCAAATCTGAAGAATAAATAATAAAGGCCGAGTCTTCTTTTTCGGTCGAGATGACGCCGATATTATTTCCATAAACATAAATACTACCCTTCAAATCAATATTACTTGGCAAATAACGAATCTGACGCAAAAATTTTTCTTCCTGATTATACTCGGAAATGTCTGGCACATCTTGGCCTCGCACTCGAAGCGAACGCGAATGAAGTCCCTTGGTTACACGACGAGCAATCCATTTTTTCATAAA
Source organism: Candidatus Uhrbacteria bacterium (assembly GCA_003511125.1). GTDB lineage: Bacteria > Patescibacteriota > Patescibacteriia > UBA9934 > GWF2-40-263 > UBA12403. The sequence goes on along the minus strand of DOJV01000005.1, from coordinate 14,103 downwards.
AACCGGATCAACCATTTTGGCCGTGAGTTGCGATGGCGACAAATAAATATAATCTTCGCCGACTTTTAAAATATCTTCATAAACTTCGCGCGAGGCAAATTTTCCGGTAAACATTTGCACAAAAGGTGAGGAACTTTTTTCGGCATAAATTGCTAAAAAATCCGGCAACAAATCTTTGAGCTGTTCTTTTTGAGCCTCGGCTTTTTTTAAAAGCTCTTTTGGATGAAGAGCGACATAACTTATTCGTTTACCTTCTTTAACTACTTGGAGCAAACCTTTTTCACGAAGACGCTCCAAATTATCATAAGCCGCGGTGCGTTTTATGCCGAGTTCGTCAGCTAATTCTTTGGCCGTGGCCGTGCCTTTACTTAAGGCCGCCAGGTAAAACCTGGCTCTTTGTTCGTCTAAACCAGTAGAAATCAGCCAGGACAAAAGATTATTATCAAACTTTTTCATATTTTTTTGACGAAATTTAGAGAGTATAAATAGCTAAAATTAGCTATTTTTTGTTTAACGTAATTAAACTCTCCAAAAATATTTTACCAAATTTTAATCTTTTTGTAAAGTATCAGCGTGGTTATCAGCGTGGTTACAACAACGGAGGCCGCTATGTTCGATCACCCCATTCCCTGTCAGATCACTGTGAAAAACCCGGACGGCAGCAAGGAGAAATTCGTCCTGACGAACCAAAAACAAGGCCGAGACTTCCTCAAGAAGCTCGTCTTCACGAACGAACCGGGGTTTCCGAACGATGGCCGCTTGATCGGCGCCACTCGCCGAGTGCTCTGGGAACGCAACTTTGGCAACGGCTTGCGCCATTGCCACCTCGCCGAACTCCGAGCCCTGCCGGCACGCATCGTTCACAACCTGCGAACGCCGCGACACGAAACCTGTTTTCCACTCACCATGATCCTCAAAGATCTGGTCGAAGCAACGGCTCGTGAATTCCGCAATCAGAACTTCTGGCTGAAGCACGGAATGAACCAGACCCTGCTCGGACGGCGCGAACTCGAAGAACTCGAAGCCGCTCTTGCCGAGCTCGAACCAAGCTTCCGAAGTGTCGACGAAGAAATCAGCGCCGCCGGATTCACCATGAGAGAAATCTTGATAACACTCCGCGATCCGAACTTCACCAAGTTCTCGCGAGCCTTGCCGTAGTCCAATCGTCTATCTCTGCCCGAAAACTTTTCGGGCACTTTCTCCAGACAATGAAAATCATTTCGTTTTCTGAAGACAAGCAACTGGAGGAATCGTGCGTATCAACTCTCTTACCTCGACAACGTTCTTCGGCACTATCGGCTCAACGATCATCAACAAGCTACCGCTGACTCCTGAAAAAGACCGCGCCGACCCGCGCAATTTCACATCCACAAGCTTTTTATTCTGGAAAGCGGTAAATGAAAAAGTCATGACCATCAACAAACGTCAGAATCCGTGCGTTGATGAAGACGCTAGTCTGAGACAGACCGAAATTAGCCTCGAAGATCTGCTCGATATCGAAGATCCAGAAATCTTCGAGCGACACAATGCCGACGACACTATCGGCCTCTGGCTGGTTCTGGTTTTCCTCTGCCTTGATGACTGTGATAAAACACCGTTCGCGAGTTTCCCAGAAAATCAAGTCAAAAACGTCTTCTTGTTTTTCAAAAGATGGAAAAAAGGTCGAAGCCTGGTCTCGAGAATCCACAAAGATGCTTGGAACAAAATACTGCGCTCCGCGATCAAAACCGAACACCACCTCGACGAACTCGAGGAATTCGCTATCCGCGTTCTGCTCAGCGAGGTCTCCGGCCTCGTTACCAATGAGCCCACCCACTTCCACGGCGGATACTGACAACTTCTTCCCGGCCTCTCCACCGAGAGGCCGGCTCTTTCTCCGGCCGACGAGAAACAACTCGCCGGCCGAAGCTGAGAGGAAAAAAAAACGATGTCTCCCCAAGGTCCTTCTGTAACAAACCACTCCGGCATCTGTAAGGTCTGTGGTTGTCGTGACGCCATTGTATTCAGTTGTCTAGGCGGCGCCTCTGGCAGTCGTTGTCCGATGGAACATTTCGATTGGCATCTTGAAGTCGATCGTGTCCGTGAAAAAATATCAGTAGCCTTCAGACGGATTAGCGAGAAAGAAAGACAGGCCAACAGCTCTTCATCGATCGTCCGTCAATGGCGAACGGTAGAAATTCGAGAACTGCGAGACAAGATCGATTCTCTGGAACAAGAGGAAAGAGAAGCTGTTAACGTAGCCCACCAACGATTCCGTGATTTTCTCCCCGAAAGAGAAAAAGGCAAAAGACTCTTGCAAGAAACCGAGTTCGAAATTGAGACTTGGAGGATAATCGCTGGAACAACCAAACTGCAACTGCCCGCCGCCTTCACCAACGAACCTTCGACCGTCATCCGAAAATTTCTCGAAGACATCAACGGGCCGCCGATCGCCAATCAAATCAAAGAAGAGCTAAAACGATTGGAAACCAAGCTCCAACAGTTAAACTCTGATTTTGGACTTTGGATCGAAGACTGAGTAAACGTCTCTCCCGCCTCTCTTCAAGAGACAGGAATCTTTCTTCGGCCGACGAGAATTGATTCGCCGGCCGAAGCTGAGAAAACTGGAGGAAACCATGGCCTTTCTCAAACCGACCTTCGAATGGCGCCAGCACCCCCGCCGTCCCAACTGGCAACAGCTCTGGCTCATCACTCCGTGTTCGTGCGGCGACAACTTCGCCAAGCCCTTCGCCGAAACCTGGAGTGGACACCTCGGGGTTCACTGTGAAAAGTGCGGAATTCACACCCACTTCGACGTCCTCCGTGAAGCGCCCTGCGACTGGACAGTCGAGTGGAAAAACGTTCCCGGCAGCCTCGAACGCGTCGACAACGGCAAGCCGTGGCGAGAGCTCGAAATTCACTTCTCGAGTCGCTGTCACGAGTGTGGTTTCGAACTGCACGACACCATCGACTGCCCGCGCTGTGGCTGGCAGGGCGGAAGTCGCAGTGAAGCCATCGACAAAAAGGTCGAAAAACTTCTTCACGAAGCCGCCATTGCTCGCCTTGTTCAAGACAGAAACTCCAACCGTCACGACGCAGTCGTTATCTGCCCGTGCTGTGGCGATGACATCAATGTCTTCCATGGCAACGACAGGATCAGTTGCCGTCGCTGTCGGACGGAGATGACCGTGAAATTCATTCCCAATCTCGGCCAAGTTCGAGCTCAACTCGAAAAACTGGGTCGAACTTCGTAGTCCTTCCCCGTCTCCTCCCCGAGGAGACGGTCTTTCTCCGGCCGACGAGATTTCCTCGCCGTTCGAAATCGAGACAGCAGGAGACAACATGACCGTCTTTCCATCATTCTTCGTCGCCATGCCCGAAGAAATCGCCGGCTGGCGAGCGCGTTCGCCCACCTCGGCCGAGCAGAACATCTGTGTTACCGGCGTTGGCAAGGTCAACGCCGCCTGCGCGGCCACCAGCTTTTGCCTACGCGAAAGCGTTCGAGGTTCGACCGGCCTGGCTCTCATCGTCGGCACAGCCGCGGCCTGCGATCCCGAGCTCAGAATCGGCGATGTCGTCATAGTGAGCGAAACCCTGCACCACGATGTCGATGTCACTGCCCTCGGCTTTGATCCGGGCCAAATCCCCTTCGAAGAAACCTGGCGTTGGACGAGTAACCTCGCAACCCAGGAACAAGTCCAACAAATCTGTCGAAAACTCGGCCTGCGGCACAGCCTCGGCCGACTCATCACCGGCGACCGCTTCATCTCGGATCCAGCCGAAGTCGCTCGCCTTCGCAAAACCTTCGGCGCCGCGGCCATCGACATGGAAACCGCGGCCGTGGCCCAAGTTTGCCACAAACTCGGCCCCTTGCCCTGGCTCGGCATCCGGGTCATCTCCGACCTGGCCGACAAGTCGGCCCCGGTCGACTTCAACAAGTTCCTGCCCGAGGCCAGCAAGAGGCTGGCCGATATTTTGGAGAGACTTCTCTAGAAGACTCCTCCGACCGTTTCTAACGGTCGGAGTTTTTTTGTTTTCCATTACATTTGAAACCGATCGGTCTTATTTGTAATGACAAAAAACTTCCAAAACCAAAAAACGAGTCCAGTTCAGACTCGTCTTTTCAAAAAAAAACTTCAACTACTTCCCGCCACCAAACCAAACGTGCAACATCTCCCCAACTCCCCACGAAATCAAATTCGCTGTCAAAGAAATTACCAAAGCTTTCACCAAACCAAACCGAAGATAAACTCGATAAAAAATCATCTCGACCGCCACCACAAAAATCTCGGCCACAATCATCGCCCAAACAAAACCAGAAATCAAATACGGAAAAACAAACCAAACATAAGGCAAGGTGAGCGACGAAGCAAAAACAACGGCCAAAAAAATTTCTTTATTTGACAACCGACACTCTGGCCAAAACTTTTTCAAGAACAAGAAGATTACGCCGGCCTCAACCGAGAGTGTCAAAAACCAATACAACAAAAAACTGCAAACGTAATGGAACATATTAAAACAACGACTTGATGAAATTCCAAAATCGCTGCCACCAATGAAGCTGTGGGGCTGATTCTGAAACAACTTCGGGAACAATTTCCGAAGTTGTGTCCGAAAAATTTTCCGAGATAGAAGTTATGTCTTGATTTTCACTTTCTGCATTCAGCAAAAGAATTTCATGTCCGGAAATTTCGCCAGGAACATAAGTTACAATTTCTTCTCCGAGAATACAATTTTTGCGACCACCAGTATAACCAGTCTGACAAGTCGAATCGTCTTCACCCTGACGAGTGTAATAGTCGGCATTAAAAGGAAAGAAAACCGCATCCGTACTGTTCTCAATAATTCCTCGTTCGTTAAATAAAGATTCTAATAACGGATCATCTTTTTTAATGACAAAATAATACGAATTTGCTTCAAGAACCGCGGCGTCGTTCGGGGTCGTGTTTGTGAAATCGTCCCCTTTGGTAGTTGTAAACAAACCTTCCATGCCACCACTATTTTCAAAAAAATCTTTTTCCAAAGCAAGATAATTCGGCATCAGGTAACTATCAGGAGTAATAAAATTATCGGTGATATTGTAATATTCGTCTCCACGACGAGAAGATCTCTCAATAATCGCGAAACGATCATATAAACTCCTTAAATCCACCTGAACATTTAATTTGGTATTCGGATACGCCGGCGTCGGTGGGGCCATATCGGCACGAACAACATTGGCAATGCCCGCTAGTCCGCAGACAACGACCGCAAACAAAAGAAAAAGAGAAAAATTTTTCATAANNAATAAAATTATTGAATTGACTCAAGTAACTTAACCCAAAAAATGATCTTTAACAAGGATCAAAAAAATCCTCGACTTCTATTCCGAAGTCGAGGACAAAGATTCGCGCGGTCGCAACAAATACAGGACCAGGGCTCCAACCACCATAAACCCGCCAGAAATCATCCAAACTATGGCCACACTCGCGCTATTGCTCGGTTCCCCGCGCAGACAGAACCAAACGACGAGCGGCGAGATAGCAAAGCCAAGACGACCGACAAGTGATTGGAGCGAACTAAAGGTGGCACGAAATGAACTGTCGACGCGGTGGTGAATGAACGAGTCGGTTAACGGCTCAAACATGCCGCGACCGATTTCGTGGATCACGACTGCCGGCAAGGCAAAAGCGAGTCCGTCACTCATCATTGGAATCAAAGCTAAGCCAAAGCCGCTCGCCAAAAGCGCCGCCAGAATTCCCGGCTCTTCACGGCCGTCAAGAATGTGACGACTACGAACCAAGAATCCGGCGATTGGCACTGATGGATACATAATGAGCCAAACCCACGAACTACTGGCCGGACCGAAAAGCTCGTTGAAGTAAACCGACCAAAAATGGTTGAACGACACTACCAGTCCGAAGACAATCAAAGTGCCGGCCACCCAAATCAAGGAACGACTGCACTTCAAAAGAGCAAAACTGCGCTTCAAAGCCTCCCACTCGGAAATCTTTTCATCAGGCTCGCCGTGGCCATTCATGCGATAAGTCGCGAACCACCAAGTGAAAACTCCACTAAGAATCAGTGGCAACCAGATGAAATTAAAACCAACATGATGAGCCAACCAGTTTCCGAAAACTCCGAAAACCAGAAGTATTGAGCCGTGAACAATTTTGTCCATACCAAAAGTTTTCTTGGTGGCACGCTTCAAAGCCTCATCGGCCAATCCTTGTTTTTTGAGCGAGTCGACCATCCAGGATTGTTTGGCCCCGGACATGAAGGCTCCACCAACACCAACCAAAACCTCGGCCAACATGGCTGTCCAAAGACCACTGGCGCAGAAGTAAACCGCCGCGCCAAGACCGAAAAAAACTCCGGCCATAGCAATCGACCACGAACGACTGCGGCCATCAGCCAGAGCGCCGGTCGGCAACTCCGAACAAATGACCACCGTCCAGAAAACGAAGTTAATCAGACTGAACTCGGCATACGAAAGTCCAAGCGACGACATAAACGGCCCGTAGGCCACACAAGTTGTTCCCATACCGACAGCCATGACTGCGGAAAGGAAGTAGTACATTGTTTGAGGACGCATATTGTTCTCCTTAGTTGTTGGAGGGGATGGGGGAAAGGGTTGGACTGTCATTATTTTTTAAAAAATATGACTACCCTCCCTATCCCCTAAACATAAAAAAACAACCCGGTTTCCCGGGTTGTTTGGAAATTGATTTAATTTAACTTACAAGTCAAAAAATCAATGGCGGACAACCCGAGAATACCAAAATTACTTCGACACCATAATCGGTGGTGAAGTGCTTGGACATCGAGTTGTACCAGTATTGATTCATATTTGGAATTTCTAATTTTTAATGTCTAATTTCTAATGAAAGCTGTATTTTTTAAAAACTCTCCAAAATTAGAAATTAAAAGTCAACTACCACCGACTTCGTCGGTGGCTTGTTGGTTGGATAAGAGCTACGCTCATTGAATCGGTTGGTTGGTTGTTGGTTTTTTGGCATATCGGAATCGAGCAAGGACTTCGTCTTAAATGGAAACCGTTGCCGGCTTCGCCGGCGGTTTATTGCGGGAATTAAGTATTAGAAATTGTTCACAATTATATAGTCGTCAGGACAAGGTAAAATATCACATTGGTTGGGGATGTCAAGGATAAAAAAACGAGCGGTCCAAGAAGAGGACGCGCTCTAAAGGTCGAGAAGCTGTCGGAACCTACTTGGCTTCGGGCCAGCAGGAAGGGACACCTCGACGGACGAAGGGCTCGACGATGACGCGATGTTCGATGAACACTGGCTTGACATCGCTGCCGTTGGGGTCCTTGAGCATGACCCAGGTACCATCAGCCGAGGCTGGCGGGAAGAGCCCGTTGGGCTCAGCCTGGGGCAGACGTTCGGTACCGTAGTTGTCGGTCCTCCCGGAGCCCATGTCTACTCGCCAACGCAGCATGGTCTCGGAAGCCGAGTACTGAGTGGCGTAGGGCAGACCGTAGCCGACAGACTCGCCGTAGTAGCAGAGGTTGTTGTCGTACTCGCTCTTGAGGTAGGTGTAGGTCACCAGCCCGGTCTGGTCGCGGAGCTCGTAGAGATCCTTCATGAGACGCCTCTCGCGCCAGTTCTTGATGGCCGGCAGGCCGACCGACTGGATGCCATCCAAGAGGCTGACCTCCTGCTGCTCGCGTATCTCGTCGTTACTGGTCTGAGGCGGACAACCCACCGCCAGGACGAAGACGAAGGTGATGGCGAGAAAAACGAAGGTTCGACGGAAGTTCACCATGGTTGCTCCTGCGGGTAGCTAGTAGCTGTTGAGTGTGGGGTTCAGGCTCTCCCGCTTCAGTTCGTCGATGAAGCTGCGGAGGTCGGCGGGAACGACGGGGTCGTTCAGGTTGTAGCCCGAGGCGCGGTGCAGAATGATGGAAGCCATGGCTTCCTTGGCCTCGGAATCCTGCGTCTTCACGTACTCGAAGCGCATGTTCTCGAGCTCCTGAACCATGCCCTGGTTGAAGGACCGACTCTCCTCGAAGACCTGGCGCTGAACCTCGACCCGACGTGGGGCGAAGAACTTGTACACGAAGAAGTCGTTGCCTTGGAAGATCCAGACCAAGGCCAGGACGGCCAACAGGGCGCCGAGAGACCAGAGCACAATACTCTTGGTCGAAGAAACATTGCTTCCACCCATCAGAAACTCCGTGAGGTTTCACTGCTTCCCGGAATGGGAAGATGAAATTAAAACATAAATAATACAAAACGTCAAACACCCAACCAAAAAAACCGCCGGAAATCCGACGGTTTCCTTAAAAAACTAGTTTTTTACTCGGTAACTTGCATGGTCTCAAACACCGGTCCAAAAGTTTCTTCTTCTCGCAAAACTACGCTGATGACAATTAAATTTTCGCCGCTCGTAAACAAATAGTGAATTTTGTCTTCACCAAGAGCGGTGGTGCTGACAACTTTTTTCATTGGAATACCGCCTTGATTAATATCGGTAGATTCCTTAATGGTGATGGATTCCGGATCCGAAGCTACTAATGAGTCTTCGAATTTTTTATAATCAACATCTTTCATGGCGTAAAAAAGTGCCAAGGTGGTTGAGCTTTCCTCGCGTTCTACATCGCGCAAGGAAAGGAAAAATTTTCCTTGAAGACCGGCATAGGTAGAATCTTGTTGGTCGAGTGGGCGTTCCTTTAATTCCATGCTGTCCGGATAAGCCAGGGAAAAATTATAATCGACGCTTTCAAAATTTGTCCAACCAAAAGGAACTTTTACACTTTGGGTTTTTTGACAACCAAAACCCGAAAAAAGCAAAACAAACAGAATGATGGGAATGAATTTTTTCATATACGACTTTTTTTAATTTTATTCCAAGAATTTTTTAATTGAGGTGACAATTTCTGAAAGCAAAACCAGTTGAGAATTTTCCGCAGAGCGTTCTTTCCATTCCACGGAATTTTCTTTCAAAGTTTTTTCTGAAATCACTAGGCGCAAAGGAATACCAATTAGGTCAGCATCGGCAAACTTGGCACCAGCCGAAAATTCGGCGCGGTCGTCCCAAAGAACTTCGACCCCGGCGGCTTCGAGTTCGTCATGGAGAGACTGAGCGGCGGCATTATTTTTTTCGACTACGGCTGGATCTTTAGAGCTCAAAGAAATTAAATGAACTTGATAAGGCGCCACTGATTTCGGCCAAACAATTCCTTTGTCGTCGTGAAACTTTTCGACGATTGTGGCCATGGTTCGTCCGAGTCCAATTCCGTAACAGCCCATGTAGTAAGGTTTGGTCTGACCATCGACATCGGTATAAACCGCGTCCTTCATTAATTTGGTGTAATGATAACCAAGTTGAAAAATATTTCCCACTTCAATTCCCTGCTTTTCCGCGAGCTTTCCACCACGTACGCCTTCGGCACCAACCACAGCTTGAGCAATATCACCAACTACACCAGCTTGCCAATCGCGGCCGTAATTAACATTAAGCAAATCACGATTAACCGCGTTCGCTCCGGTGTACATGTTTTTAATATCGACCAAAGAATCATCGGCCACAATCAAAAGTTTTTCGTTTTTCAAATTTACTGGCGAAATAAATCCGGCGGTGCTTCCAAGAACCACAATTTCCTCCTCGGTTGCTGGACGTAATTCAATAGAACCAGACTGGTGCCTAAGTTTCATTTCGTTAACTCCCCAATCACCACGAATAACTGCCAAAATATACCGACCTTGCTCGTCGATATACATAACACTCTTCATTTGTTGCCAAGCCGGCAAGCCATGAAGTTTTACACCATCCTCGATAGTATTTCCGCGAGGCGCGTCGACTTCTTCCACAGGCTTCTCTTCCTCGCTCTCGTTCATTGATACTTTTTTCATGATGGCAACTTCTTCGTGGGCCACATAAGAACCGTCTTCGGAAACAAAAAACTTACCCTCACCATCTGGATGTTCGACCTGAAACTCGTGACAATATTCGCCGCCGATATAACCGTTGTCAGATTCGACAACCATGGTTTGCAAACCCAAACGTTCAAAAATATCGGTATAAGTCTGCCACATTTTTTGATATTCGATTTTAAATTCTTCTTCGTCGCGAGAAAAACTGTAAGCGTCTTTCATGACAAATTCACGCACGCGCAAAAGCCCGCCACGAGCTCGTAGCTCGTCGCGAAATTTTGTGGAGAATTGATAAATGTTAAACGGCAAATCTTTGTAGCTGACCTGAAATTTACGAACCACGTCGACAAACATTTCCTCGGCCGTGCCACCAAGAGCAAATTCGCCGCCACGGCGATCAGTGACTTTCATGAGTTCAAAACCAGTGGTGTTGGTGCGATTGGTTTCTTGCCAAAGTTCCAAAGGATGCAAAACCGGCGAGATCATTTCTTGAGCCCCAGCCTTGTCCATTTCGTCTTTAATAATCGCTTTAATTTTTTCGTGAACCCGCCAACCGAGCGGCAAGAAAAAATAACGACCAGCCACGCTTTCTTTAATAAAACCCCCACGAGTCAAAAATTGATGGCTAATCATTTCCGAACCCTTTTGTTCGCCGTAGGTAGTTTTTCCGAAAAGTTTGGAATATTTCATAGATTTTTAAATCTTGACAGAATTATACGATATAGTATCATGAAAATACAAGCGATAGTAGTGTCGCCTGTCATCAACCGCGGATCTCGTCGAAAGGCGAGGTCTTTTGTTGTTTTGGGGCGATTCGCATGAAATCGTGCCTAAAATCAACCAAATCGAAGTAATGACTGCAGGCCGGAAGGAGTTCTTTTGCTACATGGCCGAAGCGAGAAAAAACAAGCGCCTGCTTATTTTGGCCGCGTAAAAATTTCAATAAAAACTCGAAATCACAATCCCCGGAAAACAAAATAAAAGTATCGTATTTGTTTACGGAAAACGTCGCGTCGACAGCAATCTCGACGTCAAAATTCGCTTTTCGGTGCGGATGAGTTGCCGAATGATCAAAATATTCTTTTAACGGTTTAGTAATCATTTTAATTTTCAGAGCTTTGTCAAGAAACCAAAAAAAATTTCGATGTGATACCGTTTGAAAATCCGGCGAGTAAAATCTAATTTCTTTTAGATCACCAATTGTCTGAAAAAATTCTTTGAATTTCTGATAATCAACTCGCCAACATAATTGTTCCGGAAAAAAACTTTTATGACTCTCTGGGACATCTTTTGGATTAACAAAAAAAGATTGGACCGAGTGTTCCAAATTGGCCGCGTCAATAAAAATTGCGACGCGACCTTTGACGACTGATTTTAATTTTTCCTGAGCTCCAAGATTCACAAAAAAGTTTGATTTTTACCCTTAAATAATGCCCGAAATCCCAAAAAGTGTCAAAGTAAAAGACCGCCAGTGATGCTGGCGGCTTTTATCTTGCCGTCTTCGACGGCTAAAATGGCAGTTTCGGCATCTCAACTTGGTGGTGTTGCTGATTTAGAACATAGTTCTTAACAGCATACTCATCGAGTCCAACCGTTGAGACATAGTAGCCTCGTTCCCAAAGCGTACCTTGCGGCAATTTGTTAGTCTTCTTCTTGATCCAGGAAGAAGATTTTCCTTTCAGAATTTGCAAAGCATAGGCCACGGAGTATTTGGGTGGAATGTGGATGACTAGATGGATATGTTCATCCCCAATGTGCCAGCTTTATATTTGAAAGCCTTTCCGTTTTGCAATCGACTTGAACAGTTGCTTCAGTTTAGATTTAATATACTTGTCTGCCAAGACCTTGCCTCGATATTTTGGAGTCCAGACAAGATGATATTGGCAGAAGTAAGTACAATGGTCGAGTTGGTACAATCTTCGATTCGCCGTAAATAAAATCACCTCTCTTTCTGATCTAAGGTGGTTTTATTTTAACACAAGGGCGATGCCGTTAAACGCACACGCCGGCTAAAGCCGGCGGTTTTTTCTGTTAATAAAAAACCACGACGGCATGTGGTGTTCGTGGTTTTTTTAAATTATCTCAATAAAATTCCGAACAACTTTTTCCGCGATCGGTGTTTCTTTTGTCCGCCGAATAATCCGTTGGTATTCCCCGCCCGGCGAATAAATATCTTTAAAAAAATCCAATCTGGTTTTAACATCTTTAGCCGAAAGTTCCGGATGAAACTGAGTAGCAAAAATCGGCTGATTTTTTATCTGAAAAGCCTGATAGCGACACCGGCGGCTCGAAGCTAGATTGATTCCGTTTTTTGGAAGTTTTACCAAACGATCTTTGTGCCCCTCTTGAGCCAAAAAAGTTTTGGGGAAATTCTTAAACAAAACATTTTTCTGACCGGCTTTTTTAAGTTCAATTTTATAAGTGCCAACTTCTTTGTTTTTTGGATCATGAACAACTTCTCCGCCCAAGGCTTGACCGATCAAATGGAAGCCAAAACACAATCCGAGCATCGGTAAATTTTTCTCGGCGGCTTTTTGAATCAATTTAAAAATTTTATCTTGCTGCGAATAATTATTTTTAGAAACAAAAAACTCGCCACAACCACCAAAAATCAAAGCGTCATATTTTTCTAAAATATTCAACGGTGGAGCTTTGGTAAAAGCGTTATAAATCTCGAGTTTTATGTTTCGAGATTTTATTTTATTTTTAACACAATCGAATTCGTGTTCGACTAATTCTTTTTTTCGAAATTGAACGAAAAGAATTTTTTTAACAGTCATAATAAAAAAAAGAGCGGTCGAGAACGGCTCGACCGCTCGAAGTAGAAGGAAAAGTGCAACTAGAAACCGTAGAGGCGGAGATCTTGGAGAATCTTGGACCAATCGGGTCCGTTGTCAGAACTCGACGCTTGGTCGGCTTGGCGCTTGATGATCGGTTGCTCGAAATCGGTGGATGAAGAACAGGAGGAACCAACAGTCTCAACGACCAAAGTGTGGGGAAAATCGAGAGATGTAGGGAGCGCACGGTCGCACATGTGAAAGAACCTCTTGGATAGTGGGCTGGTTTCTGATCCGAACCGTTCCGGAGCAGAAAAAGGCCCACTGCCAAATTTTGAAAAGTTTAACAAAACAAAAGAACCGCCAACTGAAACAGTCGGCGGTTCTGGACTTAGTTAACTTCAACAAAGCCCGGCTACCGCCGACCGGCTAAAGAAGAAGAAAAAATTGTTGGCGGTTAATTTCATAGGCTTGTATTTTGACTGTACCCGAGCTTTAAATTCTTGTCAAAAGGCTTGTGGAAAACCGTTTGGACACAACAAAACCGCAATTTTTAAAAATTGCGGTTTTGGTGGTGCGCGCAGAGGGAATCGAACCCCCATCACTAGTTCCGAAGACTAGTGCTCTATCCGTTGAGCTATGCGCGCGTTTTTATTTTTTTTCTTCCACAAGAGAATATCAAAAATCTTGACTTTCGTCAATGAGTATGGCACAATTTTTGGCGTCAATCCAAAAAAATGCGCGCATAGCTCAGTCCGGTAGAGCAGGTGGCTCTTAACCACTTGGTCGAGGGTTCAAATCCCCCTGCGCGCACCAAGCAACTGCCCAGCAACAACCGACGATTGCTAGGCAACTGCCTGGTGTACCAAAAACACCTCTGAAATTTCAGAGGTGTTTTTATATTTGCTTTTTTGTATCAAAATGCCTACACTCAAAAGGTCTCTACGGAAAAATTGCAAAAGCGATCAACCGGCTCATGCCGTTCGATCGCTAGTTAAATCCCTTTGGGGTTTATTCCCCGCCGCTTGCGGCGTGATAAAATAGAACCATGAGTACTTTTATCCACAAAAGTCATAATGTCACCGTTTTGATATATCATTTCGTGTTTCCTGCGAAATACCGTCGGGCTGTTGTCGATGAGCAGGTAGATCAAGTTATAAAAAATACTTGTCTTGAGATTGAAAAACGATATGAAATACATTTTCTAGAAATAGGTACAGATAAAGACCATATTCATTTTCTTGTACAAAGCATTCCTACCTATTCCGTAACAAAATTAGTCACGATAATAAAAAGTATAACCGTACGAGAAGTTTTTGGACATTGTCCGCAGGTTAAAAAGCAATTGTGGGGCGGAGAATTTTGGACAGACGGTTATTTTGCAAGTACGGTTGGTAAACATGGTAATGAAGACACAATATCTAATTACGTAAAAAAACAAGGTCAAGAATATCAAAAACTATATAATA
>DOJV01000059.1 GCA_003511125.1 Candidatus Uhrbacteria bacterium | reverse complement strand
GAACACCGAGTTTCTTTCCGGTCTTGTGGATCTCCACCCAGTCCTCGAAGGTGTACGAGTCGGTGTCTTTTTCGGCGGGGTAATCCTCGCGGCCAAGCATGGCCGCGATGAAGGCCAGGGTGCGACCGATGTAATCCTCGAGCTCTACGTAGGTCAACCTCTCGTTCTTGGCGAATTCGGACTTGGCGGTCATGTTGTATTCCTCCTGTCCCGAAAGTTTGGTGGGACGCATTAGTTTAAACACGAAAACAGGAGTTTTGTCAATATCAAAACACTCTGCCAAAAGGCAGAGCATTTTAAATCTTATTTTCCACCCCCTACAAACCACTTCCTACAAGCTACTTCCTACAAGCCAATCCTAATAATCCCTCAATTTAATAATCATCGGATGCGCTTGGATCTTTTCCAAAGCCTTGGCCTCGATCTGACGAATACGCTCACGAGTAACATCGAATTCGCGACCAACTTCCTCGAGCGTATGGCTGACACCGTCGGTAAGGCCAAAACGCATTTCCAGAATTTTTTGTTCGCGAGGCGTTAGATCTTTCATGGCCTCGTTGACATAAGTCTTCAATAACTCACGACCGGCAGCGCGATCAGGCGAAATATTTTTAACGTCTTCGATAAAATCTTCGAGCTTGGAATCTTCGTCGTCATCGCCGACACTGGTTTCGAGGGAAACTGTGTCTTGAGAAATTTTGATGATGTGGCGAATTTTATCAACTTGCTCGTCCATTTCTTGAGCGATTTCTTCTGGTAACGGTTCACGACCCAAATCTTGAATTAGACGACGTTCGACTTGTTGAAAACGGTTGATGGTTTCAACCATATGCACCGGAATGCGAATGGTACGCGACTGGTCGGCGAGCGCACGAGTGATAGCTTGGCGAATCCACCAAGTAGCGTAAGTCGAAAATTTAAAACCTTTGCGATATTCGAATTTTTTAACGGCCCGGAACAAACCAATGTTGCCTTCTTGAATCAAATCGAGCAAAGATAATTGTTTGCCAACAAATTTTTTGGCAATCGAAACCACCAAACGTAAGTTGGCCTCGATTAAACGACGCTCGGCTTCACGGTCATCGCGTTCTTTGCGTTTGGCTAAAGCAACTTCTTCTTCGGAATTCAAAAGCGGAATTTTGCCGATTTCGCGCAAATACATTTGAATGGAATCCTGAGTCAAATCGGAAAAATTGATCTGAGCCGCGGCCGCGCGATCGCTCGTCATGCGAATGGTTTCAAAAGCCGCTTCGCTTTGTTTGCGCTGACCCAAAATTCCCTCTTTCATTTCTACGAAATGAATACCGATTCTTTCGAGCTTATCTAAAAAATCCTCGTATTGAGTCAAATAATCCTCGACTTCGGAAAAGGTCATTAAAATTTCGTTCTCGGTAACAAAACCGCGGTTCTGGCCACGTTGAAGAAGTTTTTCGATTTCGTCTTCGGACGGTGGTTTAGACCGAACATAACGGACGGTCGGTTTTTCCACTTTTTTGAAAACTTTTTTTGCCGGCTTAACCAATTTTTTTACAACCTTAATCACCGGCTTTTTTACAGGCTTAACCGATTTCTTAATTTTCTTGACCGACTTTTTAAAATTTTTTTTTGCTGGCATAAGATAAACGCGAAGACAACCGGAAAAAATCCGGTCGATTAGCGAAGTTCTTGGTATTCACGCATGAGTTTTGACACAGCTTCTTTATCGCCCCGGGCTTCGGCCCGGCGAATCTCGGCCTCGATGATTTTCCGACGAGTATCGCGGAAGTTGTCTTCGAGGATCTTAAGTTGAGCCTCGAGCTCAACGCGAATTTGCTCCGCGTTTAGCTCGCTAGCATGGGTTTCACCTTGCATGCCGAGTTTTTCAATTAGCGGGGCTAAAGTACCAGAACTCTGGTTTTTAGCTACCCCGATAACCCAGTCAAAATAATTTGGACCTAACTCTGGCAAAAATCGATTGTAAGTATAGCCTGAATTTAAAAAACTGTAAAGTTCGCGCAATTCACCCTCGGGCCAGGTATCTAACTTTAGGCGCGGCCAAATAATTTCTTGAAGCTTTGGTGAATGCAATAAAATTCCCAAAATCAGCTCGCCCGCCAAATCGATTCGGTTCTTTTTTACCGGTTTTATAGGAGGAATTGGAGTTGACTGAGATTTTGAAGCCAAAGCCGACTGACGAGCAGCCAAAGCCGGTTTGGAAATTTCTTGGCGCAAACCGGAAAGATCAGTTCGCAAAAGATCGGCAACGCTCTGCAACCAATGCTCTCGTTCGATAATATTAGGAATTATGGCTAGCTCGGGCAGCAAAAGATCGCCAACGGCCCGTTTAACTTCGACTCGACTTAAATCTTGACCCCTGGTGGCCCGGTCGATTAAATATTCCATAACCGGAATAGTTTTGGCCACGGTGCGACGCCAAATTTCCGGATCTTTTTGCACGGCTTCGTCGGGATCTTTGCCGGCCTCGGGTGGCAGTAGGGCGACTTTGATTTGAAAACCTTTTTGTCGAGCTAGACGAATGCCACGTTGAGCGGCATTAAAACCAGCGGCATCTTGATCAAAAGAAAAAATTAAAGTCTCGGTCAGGCGCTTAAGTAAATCGAGTTGTTGTTCGGTTAAAGCTGTACCCGAAGAAGCCACGACATTTTCCACACCAGCTTTATGCGAAGCCACGACATCAAGATTTCCCTCAACAACAACAACCGACTTTTCGAGCTTGATGGCTTTCTTGGCCAAATCCAATCCAAAAAGCAACTCGCTTTTATGATAAATCGGGGTCTCGGGCGAATTTAAATATTTTGGCCCGCTGTCTTCTTTGGCGCCGGGCATAAGGCGACCGGTAAAGCCGACAGTTTGGCCGCGGACATCGCGCAAAGGAATCATTAAACGATTGCGGAAACGATCGATGTGACCCGAGCCGGAACGGCGCGGCAAAAGCAAACCGGCACGCTCGGCCTCTTTGGCCGGAACACTTTTTTTGTTCAAGAAGCCGGCCAAAGTATCCCAAGCCTCGGGCGCAAAACCGATACCGAATTTTTCCAAAAGTTCTGGAGTAATACCGCGACGTTCAACATAATCCCGAGCCTCGGCAGCGGCCGGCGAATCGGCAAGGATTTTTTGAAAGCAAGCCGCGGCAAATTCGTTGACCCGAACCAAAATTTCGTTTTCGTTTGATTGAGTTGAGGAATAGCGAGGGATCTCGACACCAACGCGTTTTGCCAAAGTTCGCAAAGCTTCGGAAAAATCCATACCCTCCATTTGCATGACAAAAGAAAAAACGTCCCCGCCGACACCGCAACCAAAACAATGCCAAATTTGCTTTTCGCGAGAAACATAAAAAGACGGCGTTTTCTCCATATGAAACGGACAAACCGCCTTAAAACTGCCGCCTCCGGCTGGTTTTAGCTGAAGGGACTCACCAATAAAATCGACAATGTCGACTCGGCTTCTAATTTCGTCGCGCGGATCCATAATCTTGT
The DNA here is from genome assembly GCA_003511125.1 of Candidatus Uhrbacteria bacterium. Taxonomy (GTDB): domain Bacteria; phylum Patescibacteriota; class Patescibacteriia; order UBA9934; family GWF2-40-263; genus UBA12403. The sequence continues at coordinate 13,913 of DOJV01000059.1, read as the reverse complement.
GTTTAGTTTGCCTTTTTTTGGCAAATAAAGCAAATGGCGCTATTTTGTCTCAGCTTGACCCGCGCCGGTCAAATCTTCATAAACCAAGCGCAAAATATCAAGCGAACGCTTATCGGCCAAGTTGCCGTTATTCCAACGCCTTCGCAAAATAATCAATTTAACCAATTCCAAATCTTTTTGATCAGGAATAAAATCACCAAACGAGCGTAAAATTCCTTTTAATCTTTCTGTGTCTTCTGCGGTTAATTCTTTTTTTTCTTCTTCTTCTTCATCATAGGCCGCGGCTTCAAAAACCGCGGCGGCAAAATATTTTGGGTTGGACAATTCTGTACCAAAACTGTATCTGGTTTCCACTTCAAACTTGCCGTACATTACATCCCTTTCTCTATCGGCAAAAACTTCGGTGTCGCCGGCCGCTTCACCAAATCTATTTAGTTGATCAACCAGGGTTTTCAACAAATTGTTATCTTCTTGATTGGCAACCTCGAGACGACGACGATCTTTTGCGGAAACGCCTTTTTTTATTCTTTTTTCCCTTCGCCCAATCCTCTCTTCGACTTCGCCTAATTGTTTATCCAAAAGTGTCATTTTTTCCACGGCATCGCGATCAGGATTCGCAGCACCGGCTAAACATCGCCTAAAAACCATAACATCAGGATCTTCATAAATTCTCTTAAAGACTTCCGGAACCATTTTCCCATCCCATTTTTTTCCTATTTTTTCCTGATGATTACATAAGTCAAGAAAAAGATCACCAATTTTTTGAGCACCGACAACAGAAGCCTCCTCAGCCTTCGCCCAAGTGCTTTGTAAGCCTCGCAAAGCACTTTCTATCTTATCCTTGGCCTCCTCAACACTCCACCATTCATTTGTGACAGCGGCCTTATTCCATTCTTTAACCAAATTTTCCAACAAACCGGGATTGTCAACCAGGAACTTATCCCAATCTTCCATAATATCGGTCAAGGCATAAGAAAACGCCGCCGAACTATCGTCACCAAATATATGACAAAGCTCGTGACGATAAACTGCCAGGCTCGAAAATGGTCCATCTTTATTTATCAACGCCCTCGATGACCAAACCTCGTCTTCATCATATCTTCCGCCTTGCATAGGATGAGTGCTTTCAAACAAAGTTAGTCTTTTAAAATTTATTCTTCCGATCACCAAACCTTCTTTTGTCTTTTTAGCGCCTCGCTCGATTTTGATAAAATTAACAAACTTTTGCATGATCTTTTCCAATAATCGAACTCGTCTTCTTTCTTGTTGATTTGGTTCGACTTCTTGCAAACGACGCATTTCGGCAATGATTTCTTTGCCGGTTTTCATTCCGACTTTGGCCAGAGATGCGTCGCAAATCACATAGTCGCGGCTTCTGAGAGTTCGATCTGTTTCCTTATCGACACCATCGCTCGCAAGCATACTGTCCGAAAAATCGTGACGATAACCGGTTTTGCCTAGACGCTCGGATAATTTTCTAATCAAAAGCAAACCGTAATTTTCCCAAACTTTAGTATCATCGGTAATGACAAAATAATTTTCCAAACAATTAAAAAGCAGAATTGCTTCATCGTCATCAAGCGAACGAACAAAAAAATTAAGAAATTTTTCTTCGAACTCATAATTGTTGACAACATCGCGATCGCGTCCTAAAACCAAATCGGTAGGAGTTTCTTTTGTCCAAAAAGTAAATCCTTCAACTGTATTCCACTTATCTTTTATTAAAACACTGACTCGTTGTCCGTTCAAATAAAAATTTCCGTTTTCGCCTTCTTCCAATATCCGACAACCAACCTTATCATTATCAATATCCGGATGGGCAAAATCCGGATTGCTTTTGTGATAAAAAAGGTCGCGCCCGTCGATCAGTTCTTTGGCCATTTCCGGCGAACAGGTAACCTGAAAAAAATTTCCGACTTCTGGCTTTCTGTCTGACAATTTTACATACATGGCTTTCTGTTGTTCCATTTGATCGTCAATCTGGCCTTCCGGAGGTTCATCCAAATAAAATTCGACTTCCCAATCTTGCGAACCGTATCTGACTTTTGAACAACCGAAATCTCTTAATAAAGTTAGATTAACGATTTTTGAACCCTCGTGTTTTCCGCCGGCCGAACGCTTTTGATCTTCTTTGTAACCGGCGCCAAAAGTCGTTAAACGATTAAAAGGATATTCGGCGGCGCTACGAATCGTTACTGTTACTGTCCCGTCTTCATTGCTCTTTGTATCGACTGTCACGCCATCTGCCGTAAAACCATTGGCGTCGAAAAAATTTTGCCAAACATCGCGAGCAACGCGTTCGGCTGTCCAAGAATTGTCGGAGGTCAGGCGTTCCAAGCAAATCAATAATGGCTCGCGTTTTAATTTCTCGCGAAAAGACAGTTTTCGTTCCTTGACCGGTTCAACCGTCCCTGTTTCGTTATGGCCGCGATGGGAGTCTAACATAGGTTTTATCAAATCGTATTAGTAACAAATGCCAAATAAATCGCCGCCGCGATCGTAATAACCAACCCGAAAACTTGATGCGACCGCAACTGTTCTTTATTGTACAAAATTCCAAGCATCACCGCCAACGCGACATAACCTTGAGTAATGCCGGTCGCGATAGTAATCGGCAGATAAATGGCGGCAAAAGAATAGAAAACCCAAGCCGAGCTAGTAACAACTCCGGCGGCGATCATTAATGTTTTATGTTTTCGCCAAACCGAAACGAGTTCCTTGCTTCGGCCGCGACCGAACAAGAAAAATAAAAAAATCAGACAAGTGAAAGCGTTGGCAAACCAAACTCCCAAAAACGGCCCGCTTTCTCTGGCAATAATGCCGTAGAGAAGATTAAGATAAGCCAAACCCAAAGTCGATAAAATCGCCAAACCCGCTCCGCGTTCGGTGGTGATTTTTTTAAGCTCGGAAAATTTTTCCGTGGAAACCAAAAACAAGCCGACAAATAAAATTGCAACAAGAGCCGATTGCCAAAAATCCAGACGCTCGCCGATCGTCAAGCGGCTCAACAAAACCACAAACACCACTTCAAAAGAATAAATCGGCGCCACCACGGACATTTTCCCGACTCGCAAGGCCTCAAAACCGAGCGGCGCGGTAATTAACACTCCCAAACCTGCCAAAAGCAAAAACCAAAACAAATGAACGGAAAAAACTGTCGGCCATTGATAAACAACAAACGGTAAAAAAATCAAAGTCGCGGCCGCGGTGACAAAAATAATCGCCACGGTCGTGCTCGACCGCCTAGCGCTGTGTTGAATCAAAAAATCCCCGAGCCCCCAGCCGATCAATGCCAAAAAAGCGAAGAAAATGCCCATAGTTTTATTTAATCTTCAAAGTCTTTTTTAATTGTAATTGTTTAGCGTTTCTCGAAGTCACGATTTTCTCGCCTGTTTGTTTTTCGATTTCCAGCCGTGCCTTTTTTGCGGCAAATCCGCCTTTTCGAGCCACACCCTTATTTTTTTCCAAACCTTCCGGTTTTTGCTTTTTAGAAATTTCCGCGGTCGAGACCTCAGCAAGCATATTCAAAACCAATTCCAAATTCGTCATGTTGTCTCGCAAATTTTCTTTTTTAAGACCCTTAAGTTTTTTATATTCTCTGGTGGTCAACCCGGCCCAAGTCTGAACCATTTCATCAGTCAAAATCGCAAATTCTTTGCCTTCTTTAACTCCGCAATTTTCCCATTCGTCGGTCAAAGCTTTTCGGATTTCAATGCTCTTGAGTCGTTGGTTTATCCAATCCAGACTGTAGCCCTTCTTCAAATATGTTTTCAAAGCGCGGTTGATGGCAATTTCCGGATCAGCAGTTTCTTCCAATCTTTCATAACCTGTTCGAGCGAGCCATAACTTAAACGGTTCGGCTTTTGGTGAAGGAATCGATTGAATTAGACGCATCAAGACCTCGGTATCGGCAGCGTCGGATGCGTAATATTTGCCATCGGAAGCGACAAATTTCAGTTGTACGATTTTTTCGTACACCTCACTCCCTTCATTTTTTAATTTTATTTTCAAATCACTCCAATATCTTTTTGGAATACTTGAGTCGACTAAAACCTCAATAACATCAATAACCGAAAAATACCATAATTCATGCTTGTCATCCCAATGACGACGAATTTTTTGACCTTCAAAAAGGGCAAGTTTTGTTTTTTTCATATTTTTACAGGTTAAAAATTATTTTTTATTTCGTTTTTATTCGATAATAAACCAACTTCACTGTCTCGGTCATGACGAAATAAGCAAGAACCAAACTGAAAATTATTGCTAAATACTCTGGTGTCGGACTGACAAAATGAAACCATTTTTGTCCAAGAGTGGTGATGGGAATAATAATCGCCACGGCCGCGCCGATCAGAGCGAGCGAGATGAGAACGGTTGCCGGGCGCTTGGCGCGGAAGAACGGTTTTTTGGTGCGCAGAGACAAAATCAGAATCAACTCGGTCAAAACACTGGCAATAAACCAGTTTGTCCATAAAACTTCTGGCGAAATGCGAGAAAAAATCCAGAAAAAAATCAAATCAAAGATTGTGCTAACCACACCAAGAACCAGAGCAGCCGTCGCAATCTCTCTGACATTATAATGACGCGGGCGTTTCAATTCTTCGGCATCCACATTGTCAGTGGCAATGGCGATCATTGGGAAGTCGGACAAGAGATTCAGAAGCAAAAGTTGAATCGGCAACATTGGAAGAAAATCAATCAAAAGAGTGGCAATGGCCACAGCAATAAAATTTCCGAAGTTTGAGGTTAAAGTCACTTTGATATATTTCGAGGTATTGGCAAAAATCTCTCGGCCTTCTCGAATACCGGAAACAATGACACTCAAATCATGATCAAGCAAAACCAAATCCGCGGCCTCGCGCGCCACATCGCTGGCGTCGTCAACCGCCAAACCGACATGAGCGATTTTCAAAGCCGGAGCATCGTTAATGCCGTCGCCAAGAAAACCGACCTCAAATTTTTCTTTTAACGCTTTGATGATTAAAAATTTATGTTCCGGTGTGACCCGAGCGAAAACCGCATACTTCAAAGCCGCGACCGCACGTTCGGCTTCCGGCAACTTGGTCCAAGCCTCGCCGGAAATAACTTGATCAAATGATTTTATCAAACCGATTTTTTGGGCCACCGAGCCGGCCACTTCCAAACTGTCGCCGGTCAAAATCTTTACTTGAACACCAAGTTTGTTCGCTTCGGCAATGGCTGATGCGGCCGTAGCTTTTACCGGATCGGCAAAAGCAACCACGCCAGCAAAGGTCAAACCGCCGTCTTCTGCTCGAACGGATTCTTTTTTGCTTTCTCGAAAAGCCACAGCCAAAACACGGTTGCCTTGATGACCTTGCAAAGAAACCCAATTATTAATTTTTTCAATTTCAGTCTTCTTGATCAAAGATAATTTTATCAGTTCTTCGGGCGCGCCGCGGACAATCAAAATCTTTTTTCCGTCCTCCTCGACAACTACGCTATTCCATCGACGGATAGGATCAAAAGGAATCTCATTCTCGCGTTCGACTGTTCTGATTTGAGAACGAAGATCCTCGGACAAATAATCCAAAATCGCGCCGTCAAAATTAGCGCGCAAAACCGAGGTCTTCGGATCAACAGGCGGTGCGGCCAGAGCCGACAAACGCAAACATTTATTTTCATTGTCGGAAAAAATTCCGGCAACACGCATCAAATTTTCCGTAACCGTACCGGTTTTGTCAGTGCACAAAATATCAATGCTCCCCAAATCTTCGATAGCCGAAAGTTTTTTGGCCACGACTTTCTTTTTAGCCAAACGCAAAGCTCCGCGCGAAAGAGTCATGGTAGTAACAAGTGGCAGAGCCTCTGGGATAACCGAAACGGCCAAGGCAATCGAAAAAATCAACAACTCTGGAATATCAGCTGATCCGCCTTTGATCAACCAATTGAGCAAAAAAACCGCCAACAATGTCAAAAGAATCAAACGAAGAATAAACGAGCTAAACTCGGCGATACCTTTTTCAAAAGGCCCTGGGGCTTCGGTTTGCGTCGCCAAACCTGCAATTTTATTAAACTCAACTTCGGCTCCGGTGGCCACAACAATACCGAGTCCGCGGCCGGCCGCCACGCTTGTGCCGGAAAAACCGATATTTTTCGCAGAAAAAAAATCAGTCGCCGCTTGATCTAATGGTTCGACGGTTTTTTCCACCAGCACTGACTCACCGGTCAAAACCGATTCGTTGACTAAAAGATTATCAACCTTGATCCATCGCAAATCCGCCTGAAGACGATCGCCATTTTTCAAAATCACACAATCACCGGGAACCAATTCCCTGCTGTCGAGTAAAACTTCTTTGCCGTCGCGACAAACTAAGACTTTCGAGGAAACCATTTTTTTTAACATGGCTACGGCTTTTTCTGAATGATACTCTTGAGCAAAACCGATCAAGACATTAATAACCACAAAAGCGGCGATCATGATCGCGTCAATTCTTTCTCCAAGGACAAAAGCCAAAACCGCGGCCGCCACCAGCAAATACAAAAACGGCGACTTGAATTGGCGCAACAACACCTGCCACCAAGTCACGGCCGAAACTCGAAATTCGTTTTTCCCACAACACTCAAGCCGACTAACCGCTTCGACCGAGGTCAAACCTTTTTCGTTGGTTTTAAGATGTTTTAAAACCTCGTGGATACTTAAAACGCTAAAATTTTTAAAAGACATAAAATATTAAAATTTAGAAAAGCAAGCCAAAGAAACCGCGGCTAAAACCGTAATTATTAAACCAATTTTTTGATGCCAAACCAGCTTTTCTTTATTAAAAATCAAACCAAGAACAACCGCCAAAGCAATATAACTTTCACTAATACCAATGGCGATGGCGATGGGAATAAAAATAGTCGCCGCAGCATAAGCCACCCAGGCCAAATTATCAAAAAAACTGACCGCTAAAATCAACCGCTTTTCCTTTTTCCAAACCTGAACGATTTTTCCGGCCCGACCTGAATGCATTAAATAACCGATCATGGCTACAGCCACAAAAACATCAATAAACCAATTTATAAACAACGGACTGGTTTCACGCGCCGAAACGCCAACCAAAAAATTGGCCGCGCCCATGCAAAGATTTGCCACCACAGCTATCCAAACACCTCTTTCCAAATGAGCTCTTTTAAAATGTTTGAAATTTTTAACCGAAACCAAAACGATTCCCAAGACTACCAAAAAAATCAGCAAAAATTGAAAAAAATTCAAACGCTCGTTAATAAGTAACCAACTTAAGGCCGCAGTAACCGGAATCTCGATGGCGTAAATTGGCTCGACCACGGCAATTTTGCCGACACGCAAAGCTTCAAAATCCAAAAGCCCGGCAAACAATAAAATCGCGCTGGTAAAAAACAGGATCGCTAAATTTATCGGATCCAATAAAAAACCCATTTCCCGAAAAACAAATGGTAGTAAAGCTATTGAACCAAAAGCCGTAACAAAAAACATCGCCAGACCATCACCAAAACGCCGAGTACTGCGCTGAATTAAAAAATCGCCGATACCCCAAGAAAATAGAGCCAGAAAAGCAAAAAATATTCCCATACAAGATAAGAATATTTTAGCAAATTTTTTGAATTATTGGAAAAAAGTTATTAACCGAACAAGCCACCCCAAAAGCCTTTTTTCTCTTCAGGATCAGCTTCACTACTTGGCGGCGCCGACATGGAAGAAACCATATTGCGCAAACGAGTCATTTCTTTTTCGACTAACGGCCCCTCGTATTCGCCAGCGTGCATGGCACCGGAACCGAGATTCGATGGTTTCTGATCGAGATGGAGATTTATTTGAATACCGCCATTTTTGTCTTCAATATAAGCGTGGTAATGCGGATAAACCTCACCAGAAATGCGTTTAGTGTAACTTAGTTGCCCGCCATGGCCAATGTGTTCGCCGTACCCGAGACGACGCATGAGATTACGGGCGTTATCAGGCAAAGGTCCAGCTAAAAAAGTCTGCATAATATTTTTTGTTTGGAGAGAAAAGAGATTATTTTTTTGGAAGTGGAATTAGAATTGATTTTTCGCGGAACAACTTTTGGAGTTGGTGGGGAAACTGCTGGCGGTTTAAAAAAGATTTTTTCTCGGGCTTGATCCAAAAACCCTTCTAGTCGTCGACCTTCGTCCAAGACCAACGGATTACGGTAAGCCCAAACAAACTGGTGGTTTCCTTGCCCGTCGGCAATGTCTTCTTGATCTAAATGAATATTAACCCTGAGTCCACCGTCGATTGGATAAACCGAAGCGTGGAAGCGCGGAAACCGCGACTCTGGCGCAAACGGAGAACGAACGAAGCTCATGAAACCATCTTCTCGGTGCGCGGCATAACCAAACCAACGCATAAGCTCGACCGCTTTCTCCGACGGGAAATGCGGAAGAAAGCATTTCATATTCCTACCTCTAATTAAGCCACGGTTTTGTCAAAAAAGCAAGCTTGAACACTTGTGGATTACTTTAGTTGACTAAAATGATTCAGAGTGTGAACGAAAATTATTCAAGCTTGAACATGAAATTTATTTCATGATTTCTCTCCTCAACCTCTCCGGCATTTTTTCGATGGCGTATCTTAGGGCTACTCGAGGTAGCTGTTTTTTTCGTTTTTTTAAAAAATCAAAAACTTCTTTTTGATGTTTGACCGAGGCTGACTTTAGCATCCAGCCGTAGCCTTTTTGAACCAAGTCTTCTGGATCCTCAAGAAGACTGTCAGCGACCTCGAAAATATCACGGAGTGAATGATTGGTGGTATAGAAAGCACCGGAGGTAGAAATAAAACTTACGGCCGAAGCTCGACGGAGCCAGATATTTTTTGATCGCGACCAGGCCTTAACTTTTTCCACGAGCTCGGGATATTTTTTGATTAGCGGCTGAACGAGGTGGAAACAAAAATCATCGTCCTTACCCCAATTATCAATATACCTCTTGAGCCAGTTTTCAAAAATTGCAAAATCTTTTTCTGTAAAATCTTTCTTAAACTCGGTGGCCCATTGAATGGCCACCGTAGCTTCTTCGTTATATTTATTTTTCAAGAGTTCCTCGCAAAGTTTAAAAATCCGAACCTTGCCAAGGCCTTTAATTTCTTGAAAATACTTTTTGGACAGACGACGAACCAACGGTGTACGGACTCCGTAACAAAGAATTTTTTCTTTGAAAAAACGTTGGTTGTCTTTTTTAATTTTCCGATCAATACCAGCTTTAAGCTCGACCCGCAGTTTTTTTAAAATCTCAAAATTATTCATAGCTATATCATCTTATCATAATTTTTCAANNAAATTATTGACAGATCTTTCAAAAAATAATAATCTCTCCTCACACCCCATGCCAGAGGAGCACAACATGCTCATTCCCTTCACCATCAACGGAATCCTGATTCGCTTCCAACCACAAATGGAACGGTGGGCCGACTCACCGGTCACCAAAAAAGAACATCAGGAGATCAAAAAGCGCATCGACCGCGACCTGCGATCCTCTTACTTCGACCGCGAAGCCTATCATGTCGTCACCGTCACCCGCGGCTTGGCCGAAATGCCAACCGTGTGGGTCGAAGTTGATTCTTCTTCATATCCCGACTATCTCCCGTCACACGGTGGCCGAGTCGGCGTGCATCTGGACAGCCACAACCGGGTCATTGGCAAAGTCATACTCAAGATGAACAACGACGAACCAGAGCAACTGGTCTTCCACGAGAACTTCGGCGTCGCGGTCAACCTCCCGGCTGACATGCGGACCTTCGCCGAACTCGAGGACTTCTTGACGCGTTCGACCGTGCACCACCGCATCGTTCACTTCATCTTAAGAGGTCTCGAGCTGACTTCCGGACCGCTCAACCGCTTCATTGATACCTGACTCCTTCGCCTCACCTGAGGCAATTTTTTTACCCAAAAACCGTTCAGTTCTAGACACCAATCGATCAATTTGTTATACTTCTGCCGCAATCATCTACTCGGAGAGGTCGCATAGTGGTCTAGTGCGCTTGCTTGGAAAGCAAGTATACCGAAAGGTATCCAGGGTTCAAATCCCTGCCTCTCCGCCAGGACAATTTTTTATCTGCGCACCCGAGTGCTTTGGCGAGTTTTATTTGTAGTGTTTTAAAGAACACCCTAGGGCATGAGTGGCGACCTGAATACTTAATTGTCCAACTAAAAACACCCCCCCCAATTTTTGGGTCGTTTTTTTTATTCAAAATTTGTTAAACTCTTAGAGGTTGATAATTTTGATAACATTTTTATACAGCTAAAGCCGAATGTGATAAGATTAAAAAAACAATTTAAGTTTTTGCTTAATTTTCAGGTAAAAAAATTAACTCTATCTTTTATGTCTCACCCCTATGGCCAATTATCCGCGAATTTAAAAGGCGTGTGTATTGATTATGTTTCTAATTATCTAAGGGACGAATTTGAAACTTATTTATTGGATAAAAAGCGCGATCATTCAGATAAAAAATATTCTAAAGATGAATATTTTCAAGACATGGATAATTTTTTGTTATTTGGTAGAACTGAATATGACAAACCAATTTTAAAAACTATTGAAGAAAATTTACAGCTGAGCAAAGAAGAAAAAAGTACTCTCGAAGAATGGCAAAAGGAAGGATTTCGGTCGGTTTTTGATGTTTTAGAAATCACAAAAGACTATCTCCATCTCCTTGATTTGGTTTCTGAAACTAAATTAACTGTTTACACCAATAACGATGAATTTCCTCCAGAATTTTTTCCGGCTGTTCAGAAAAAAAAGTTTTTACTTACAAATATTTTACCAGTTCACGATATTTGGTTTTTATCCGGCGGTCAAATTTTTATTGGCAAAGAGCATGAAGAAACAATTTTTCGGGAATTTATCCAAAAACAACCACCAGAAGATTGCTTTAGAAACAATCCGAAAAAATTACAAAATGCTTTTGAACTACAAAAGGAATATTATGATTGCTTTATTTCAACTTTTGGTGCAGATGAAGTAATTATTAACGGCCGAGAAGTTGCTAAAATTGAAGATACTTTTTTTCGAGCCTGGTACAAAAAACACGATCTGCCTTATAATTCCATAGAAATAAATTTAGAATCTGAAATTTTAGAATCTGATGAGGTTGGTGTTGTTATAGATGAGCGGGAAGGAACTCACTATTTTGAGGAATATGGAAGATTTAGGAAAATTTTTTCTGAAGATGGAGAAATTACCGAAGATCAAAAAGAAATTTTTAATGGATATCTTATAAACGACGAGATTCCCGCTTTTGTCTTTAAACGAATGAAAGAAAGATACCCGAAAAAATTTAGTGAAGTGATAAAAAAAATTGTGCCCCATTCAAAGTTTAAATTTGATCCGATAAATAATTTTAATTTATTAATGGATCATTATAAACCATTTTGGCAGAAAGTTTTTCCATCGGTTCACCCGCTAAACCAATATTTTAAAAAATATTATTACAAACAGTCCGAAACTAACAATAAGATCGGCCGAAATGATTCCTGCCCTTGTGACAGCGATTTGAAATTCAAAAAATGTTGCGGAAAATAAATACAAGGTATTTTTGTCAGAAACCGTTTTTTAACACAGAATTGTTTTCAACTAATAGGATGAAAAACTTGATTTGAGGATATCTCTTTTTTGCATTCATTCATTGTAAGTTTGGTCGCTACCACATGCCATTGACCGGTATGACGAAGAAAAGAAAAATCAAACAAGTTTTTTCCTGTGTAAGTCAGCCTTACAAATTTTTCTTCGTATTCATCAACTATTCTACTCGGACATTCTGATTTAAATTTTTCACACAAGTAAAAATAATTTTGATACCACTTTGAATAAACATCCACCAGGTAGTTGGATTTCTTGTCTGGTTTCTTTAAAACGTACTGTTTTTTTAAACTCTCAACGAACGGTTGAAAAAAATCTTGAACGATTTTTTTCTCTAATTCAGACGGTATTATTTTAGGACTTTTCTCTGGCAAAAGAACCCAGCGTTTTTTACTTTTCATATTGTAATTTAGTTACGATTTTGTTTAATTGATTTTAAATCCATTCTCTTTATAAAACTTCTTCCGTTTTTTAAACTGCTGATCTAGAAATTTGGTTTTGGCATCGTGGTAATCGTAAACCATTTTTTGTTGACCACGAATTCGACCGATGTATTGTGAAAGCTTGCCTTCGAAAGCCAACGGGAAAGCTAAAACAATTGTCTGAATATCAGGAATATCAATTCCTTCCCCGAACAATTGGCCGGTCGCCAAAATAACTTGATAGTGTCCAGATTCAATTTGAGCAAATTTTGTCTTTCTGGCAGACGTTGAATCATCACCGGTTATGACAATTGTTTCACAAACACCCTTGAGACACATGTTCAATACTTCGAGATGTTCTTTTCTTTCGCTCAAAACCAAAATCTTTTGGTTTTCTGTCGCCAGTTTTTTAATATCATCAAGAATGAGTTTGTTTCGTGATTGATCAAAAGAAACAATCCTCGCAAGAATTTGGTAATTGTCGGCCGTAAAGGAAAAAGGAACTTCGATTTCGGTTTCTCGAACAATAACTCGACGGTCGATTTTAGTATCTTCAAATCCTTCTGTTTCGTTTTGTTTTTCTGGTTTATCTGACAATTCAATGATTACATCTCCGATAAAAAGATAAATAAGTTTTTCGTCATTATGTTTCCGTTTTGGTGTGGCGGTTAAGCCATACCAATATTTAGCATTGATATTGGCAACAATCTCGCGAAAAGTTTTGGCTGGAATATGGTGGCATTCATCAACAATGACCGTACCGAATTTATCTTTCCAATCTTTCAAATCTTCTTGTCGCGACAGACTTTGCAACATGGCCACGGTTATTTTTTCACCGACGGTCTTTTTGACACCATCAATCCTACCAATATGTGCTTTGGGAATGTTAAGAAAAGTTTGAATACGTTCAATCCACTGATTCGCAATTTGCCGACGGTGGGTGAGAATCAAAGTTGGTTGTGATCGTCTGGCAATCAGTTCTAATCCCATAATGGTTTTCCCACTTCCTGGCGGAGCCACAATAACGCCTTGTTCAGTTTCCATGGCCAAACCAACAACTTTTTCTTGTTCTGGTCGAAGTTCAATAACCGATGAGAAATTTACTTCCGGCAACAGCGTTCGTTCGTCTTGAAGATTGAAAGGAATACCACGAGAACGCAGGTGGTCGGTTAGTTTTATTAAAAAACCACGTGGCAATATTACGTTTTCTCCATCTTCTTCGATTAACTTAAAAAACTTTTCTGTTTGATATACGCTTTTACCCAATCGTTTTTTCAGCCAATAATCAAGATTGGGGAAATTCAATTCTTCACGGATAAAATTTATCGTTGCTTTATCGAGTAGGGTTTTTGAAACCAGAATGCCGTTTTTGAGTTTTAGGATCAGTTTATTATCTTTATTGGAAGGTGCCTCGATTATATTTCCATCGTTAGTAATTTTAGTGAAAACTGTGTCTAAAGTTTTGGTTGAAATTTTTTGGATTTGTCCGAGAAAATTCCATTGATCTTTGTATGGAGTTAGAGTGTTGGTATCCAAAAAGACAGTTTTTTCTTGTACTGCGGACAGGCCTTGTAACGGCAAAGCAATAAGGTTCCCGAAACCTTTGCCGCTTTGTGTGTCTTGGTTGGGAAACAAACGATCAAAAGAAACCTCTTTATCAAAAGCTGAAAGATTTAATGCTCGGCGAACACATTCGAGTAAAATAATTCGACTGCGAACGGCTGGATAGGCTTCTTCAAAAAATAACCAAACATGAGCGCCGTTGCCGGAACGAGATTTTTCTAAATAGGCAGACAAGTTTAATTCTTTGCAAATCTGAATCAATTTTTGTCCTTCAACAAAAGCGTTGTCTCCATCAAAATCAGCGGCGATAAAATACGAAGAGTTATTTTCTAACTTAGATCCTGCGTGAAAAAA
>DOJV01000043.1 GCA_003511125.1 Candidatus Uhrbacteria bacterium | reverse complement strand
CCTTTGTGAAAGCGACGAATCGGCGAGTTCTTGTCCGGCTGATTGTGGTGGTTTAATAGTTTGTGGAGATGGGGTTTGTGAAGACACCGAAACAACAGCAACCTGTCCATCAGATTGTCCGTCCGTTGAAATTCCAGAAACCACGGTTTCGGAAGAGGAAAAAATCCCGACTTCTGATGTTTCTTTTTTGGCCAAAGGAATTCTTGATCTTTCCACTGATTCAAGAGGTTCGTTTAGCGCCGTGGCCGACACTCAGGTCTCGATTGTTATTTCTGATGATCATATTTTAAAAGAAATCGAGACAACTTATTTAACCATCGGATCGGAAACCTACATTCTTTCTTATTTGAACGGGGCGTATCGCGCGGATGTGACCATGCCTGGCACCTCGACGCGACATGCTCTTTCTGTTGTCATTCAATACGCAGACGGGTCTGTTCAAACACTGTCGTTCATTGCCAACTTAACTAGTTCTGGTTTGATCTACGAAAAAATCTCCGACATAAACTCTCCAATCTCTGAAGCTGTGGTTACTCTTTATGTTTTACAAGAAAACAACTGGCTAGCCTGGGATGGTTCACCTTGGAACCAATTCAATCCGATCACCACAAAAGCTGACGGAAATTTTATTTGGTATGTAGAAAACGGCAGTTATAAAATTTCCGTAACCAAAGCCGGTTACCAAGATACGGACTCTGGAGAAATTACAGTTAACAACAATATTGTAAATTCTCGATTGGAAATAAAAACAATTGAGGAAGCCCCTGTTTTTGACACCATCACCGAAACGACAGAAAAAATCATGGAAAGCCTAGGTGTTGTTGTTCAAAACCTTTCAGAAACCGTTCAAACCGTTCGCGAGTCACCGGCGGCCCAAACTTCGACCTCTGTGGCCGCCCCGATAATCGCGACTACGGCCGTTATTGCCACCGCGGTTCTAGCCAGCTCTTTTAATCTGTTACCGTTCCTACAACTTCTCTTTACTTCCCCACTCCTTCTTTGGAACCGAAGAAAAAGAAAGACCTACGGCGTGGTTTATCACTCGCTTTTAAAGACTCCGGTTGACCTAGCCATGGTTCGTCTATTCCGAATGCCAGAGAATAAACTTATTAAAAGTCGTGTAACCGATAAAGAAGGACGTTTCTTCTTCCTGGCCCAACCGGGTAGCTACAGACTTGAAGTAAACAAACTGGGTTTTTCCTATCCTTCAAAAATATTATCAGAAATTAAAGACGACGCTGTTTATCTTGATGTCTACCACGGAGAAACGATTACCGTAAACGAAAAAGATATAGTGATCACACCAAACGTTCCGCTTGATCCAACCACCGGAGAAAAATTACAGACTCCGGCTGGAATAAAACACAAAAAATTACTACAACAAACCCAAAAGTACGTAGCTGTAGTTGGGGTTGTAATAGCTGTCTTGGTCTTTTTCGTCCAAGTAACGATTTGGAGCGCGGCCTTACTCTTTTTGCAGATTGTTGTTTACTTGTTAGTTCGCCGTTTGGCAACTCCAAAAAAACCAAAAAGTTGGGGAATTGTTTACGACAAAACAACAAACCGTCCGCTTTCCAACGTTGTTATTCGTATTTTTGAACCTAAATATCAGAAACTTCTAGAATCAGCCGTCACTGACAGTAAAGGACGTTATACTTTCTTACTCGGACCAAACGAATACCACTCCACCTACGAAAAAGGCGGCTATCAATCACAAGAAACTAAAATTGACTACACTAACGAAAAAGACATTAAAGAATTAGCCAAAGACATCGAGCTCGAACCCGAAAACAAAAAATAGGTAGGTTGGTTAGTAAAAATCGTAAAAAATGTAAGAAACGTAAATTTACGGTTTTTACAACTTTTACGACTTTTACCAAACCACCGGAACCAAATATGAACGCTTTTAGCGTAAACAACTTAAGAAAGTTTGTTATTTTCTTCGTGATGATCATCACGGTTGTTTCGTTATGCCCGATTAAAACCTCAGCTGTCGCCCCTGCCAACATTATCACTTATCAAGGACGACTTTTGGATGCCACCGGAGTGCCGGAATCCGCCGCTTCGGTGAGTGTTGTGTTTACTTTGTATGATAGTTTGGCGGCAGGAACCTGTCTCTGGTCAAACAGCTCTGCAACCTGTGCCACAACAACCACACGAACCGTAACCCTAACAGACGGACTTTTCTCGGAAAACCTCGGCGACACCACTTTGGCATCTCCTTATTCTGCCATTGCCGATTCGGTTTTCGCCGATAATGCCGCGGTTTATCTAGAAGTCATTGTTGAAGGCGAAACCCTCACCCCTCGTAAACGCTTGACGGCCGCACCTTATGCGGTTAATGCGCAAACTTTGGACGGATTGGATTCTTCAAGTTTTCTACAAGACTCAAACAACCTGTCCGATCTCAACGACGCGGCAACAGCCAGAACCAATCTTGGACTCGGAGCTTTGTCGCTTCTCGGATCGATTGATATTTCTGACAACACTAATCTAGCGGCTGGAACCAACATCACCCTCGATGGCGACACTTTGAATATTGATGATGCTTTTCTTTTGAATAACGGGGACACCGCGACCGGACTTTTTGACTTTACCGGTTCGGTCTTCTCTGGTGGAACAGCTTTAACTTTTGAGGGCGCAACCAGCAATGATTTTGAAACATTCTTTGCTTTCACCGACCCGACAGCCGACAATATTATCACTTTTAAAAACGCTTCCGGAACCGTCGCTTTCACCTCTGACATTCCAACCGTTCCGGCCGGCGCCAGTCTTTGGGAAGTCGGCACTAATGGAACTTACGAAGATGATTCCGCAACCATTATTGGCGCCGACGCGGCCTTCACTCACGCCAGCGGCGCGGCTGGCGACTTGCGCGTCGCCGACGAACTCGAAGTTATCGGAAATTCATATTTCGATTCTGAAATTAATTTTAACTTCACGACAACGGGCTCTAATAATGAAAATCTTACCATCATCCAAAACCACACAAGCGACGAAACCCTTCATACAATTGATCTAACCTTTATAAATAGCGCACCAACCAATGTTGGAAGCAACACACTAATAAAACTCACTAATGACGACGACGGCGGCGCGACAGGAGCGCCAGACGCTTTTATTTTTATAGATCAAGCTGACACAAACGAATCTGTTGCAGCCGGAATTTTGTTTACAGATCTTGGCGGAGGTTTTGGTAAAATAATTGACAGTCCGGAATTTGATGTTATCGGCTCCACGGGCTCGATTGAAATCAATGATGGCTCCGATGCCGGCTCGGTATCGATTGAAGGAACTGTTTTGGATATCGACTCCTTGTCTTTTGTCGGCGCCGGTGAGTTCGTTACCAACAACGACCTGTTAACTTTTAGCGGCCAAGGCGGCACCAATAACACTGGTATTGTCTTTGATCTTGATGGCGCCACCACAGCTACACCAACTCTCTACGCTTCATCGACCGACGCCATAGCTATCAATGACGGTCTACTGATCGGAGTCGACGGAAACACCGCGACTTCAATCTCCGACGGGTCTTTCTCTTTCTCTGGTGGCAATGATTTGTACATCGCCGATTCGCTCGGCGTCAACGGGGAAAGTTTTTTTGACGCCGCTATAAACATCCCCGATGCCGTGCAAATGATTTTTGGCACCGGCAATGACGTAACTTTTAATTGGACGGACGGCGATCAGGATTTCATAATCGACAACACCAGTGTTACCGGCTCAACGGTTTTCAGAATGGGCACCGATACCAGCGCCACTGATTTTCAAATTGCCGATAACAGCAATCACCTTTTGTTTGGCATAGACGGCTCTGGCTCGGCTACTTTTTACGACAACTTTAATCTAACAACCGGCTCAGGAGAACTAATTTCTTTAAACAAAACCTTTGCTGATGGAACAGCCGAAAAGGGTTTTAATATGGTCTTCTCCGGCAACGACGCCGGTGGCGTGATCACAGAACAATACGGACTTTACTTAGACAACTCCGGCGGCGGACAGGCTTTGGATGGGTTGTTGGTATTGGATAACTCTGAAGCCGCGCAGACAATCACTGCGGGACTCAGTATAACTGGAGTCGATGACTCCAGTTATACCACCGGTCTTTTAGTGGCCGATGCCACTACCAACGGAATTTGGATTGATATTGACGGCTTGGCCAGCTCGGCTTTTACCGGGAATTTGGCCAATCTTGATTTTGATCAAACCTATACCGGTACCACCACCGACAATACAGGAAAGGCTCTCAACATCACCCGAGACATAATCACAAACAACGCGGGTCAAGTTCTAACTGTTTCCGGCGACATTGTTTCAATTGTCAACAACGGCACCCAAACCGCCGGCACCCTCACCGAAACCGCCAACCTAATTTACCTCGACCAAAATTACGTCGCTTCAACCGGTGCGGTCATGGAAATTGATAACGACTCGGTTGGAAACGGATTAACGATCAACCAGTCCGGCACGTCACTGGGATTATTCATTAATTCCACCAGCACCTCTGGCGGCACCTTTGAAATCGACACCAAAACCCAGACTGGCATAATAATGCAAGTTCTTTTTCCAACCGCCACAACTCTTTCTAATGATTTGAAAGGCCTTAGTTTGGATCTTTCAAATAATGTTTCTTATCCGGCTGGTATTAACGGAATAGACACTACCGGCATAAAACTGGCCTTGCCGGCGATTACAGAAACCGCCGGAGGCTCGGCCTCTATTATTGGATATGATCTCTCCTCGGGGGCTTTAAGCACCACAACTGGTGATATTTATTGGAAAGGTATAAATATCAGCGCGCCAAGTAGCAGCCAGGCCGGTGGAACTCTCGATGTTTCTGGAGTTAGAGTAGATAACGGAACCACAACAAACGGTGATCAAATTGGTTTTGAAGTCAGAAACGGTACCATAACCACCAATGGTACCCAGACCGGAATGTATGTAAGAACATCTTCAATTCCTGACGGTGGTATACAATACGGAATTAATGTTGACGGAGCCGGAGTGGCTGCGGGAAATTTATACGGCCTAAATATTAGTAATATCACGAGTGACGCCGGTACTGAAATCGGCATGAAAATTGGAACCGGTTGGGATATTGGCGCCGTGATTCAATCCGGACTGGCTTTTGGTTCACAATTATCTTTTGGTGATGGCGACGCCACACCTTCGGTCAAGAGCGGTTCTCATTTCAGATCAGGAAACGCTTTTATACCAACAACTATTTCCGGTTTTGACGATGGTTATAGTGGACAAATCATAATCATCGAAATTCTTGATGCTAATACCTCTTTTGACTGTACAACCCTCAACTGCGGTACCACAAATATTTCCGCCGCTTCCGGAGATGTCCTTACTTGGATGTATGGTTCAACCACATGGAACCTTATTTCTTTCATGGACGATTCTGATAATCATAATACGGGAAGCGGTTTTGACCTGGCCGAGTATTTTCAGAGTTCCGATTCCCTCCTGGCCGGCGAAGTTGTAACAATCGATCCGACCACCAGTGCTTATGTTTCTCGAAGTACAGGCGAAACTTACGACAACATGATTGTCGGCGTAATTTCTACTGACCCGGGCGAAATTTTGGGCGACTCAAGTTTACCGAATAGCTATCCGATAGCCTTGGCCGGTCGCGTTCCGGTTAATGTTACTGACGAGAACGGCATAATCCTCGCCGGCGATCCGCTTACCACATCTTCAACTCCCGGCTACGCCATGAAAGCCACCAAGGCCGGAAAAATTGTCGGCTACGCTTTGGAAAACTTTATTGGAACCAGTGGCCAAGTTTTATCTTTTGTCCAAGCCGAATGGTCTGGCAATGATGTTATCGGAACCGACGGGTTAGCCACAACAATTTCTGACACTTTACAAATGACTTCGCTTGGCACGGCCACAGCTACAACAACCGGCGTAGCTTCACAAATATTCTCCTTGCGCGGTTCGGGCTGGAACGGCAGTTCGGCCGAGACTTTAGACATGAAGATTCAAACCGAAGTTACCGACACTTCGGACTATCGCCTTTCCATAAAAAACACTTCTGATACCGAGGTTGCCTACATTTCCAACGAAGGCACACTACGACTGGCCGGCGACTTGATTATTACCGGCCGTTTGTATCCTGCCGACCGTGGTTCGGCCCAAACTTCCAAATACATCTACTACGATGGCTCCTCGGGTGCTGGTGGCGACATGATGCGCACCAACGCCGCAGGCTGGTCCACCGGTTCCTACGATTTTGCCGAAATGTTTCCGTCAGACCAGTCTCTGGAAGCCGGTGATGTGGTGGTTTTCACGGGTTCAAACGAAAAAATTGGTAAGACTTCAACAACCTATCATCCACAAATCGCCGGAATTATTTCAACCCGCCCAGGTTTCTTGGCTGGCGAAAACAAAGCCGGCCAGTTCCCTGTTGCTTTAGCCGGACGAGTTCCGACCAAAGTCAACCTTGAAGGCGGCGATATCGCCGTTGGTGATCCACTTACCACGTCTACGACACCAGGCTACGCCATGAAAGCTGCAAATCCGGGTATGATTATTGGTTATGCCTTGGAACCATATACCGGAGGTAACAAAAACAAAATCACAACTTTTATAAACACCACTTACTATAATGGTGTCAAAAACAATTCCCTACCCGGAATTTCTAACACCGCTTCCTTGCTTTCCACCGGTCATTCCAGCAACTTCACCTCGCTTAATATGGAGGGTGGCCTTTATATGGGCGGCAACGACATCTTAAATATTCGTCGTTTGGTTGGTATGGCTAATCGCTGGACTATTGAAGAAGATGGAACAATCAAAACCGAAGGTACTCTTAAAACCATTATCACCTCATATCAAAATGAAAAAGTTGAAACCTCGGCCATTACCTCCACCGGTGGCGTGTTTGTAACCCTTGTCGGCACAACCGAATTAAACAATGGTTCGGCCATAATTAATTTTGAAGATGTTGATCCAAACTTCAACGATGTTATTTCAACCACAGCGCCGATTCGAGTTGTAGTAACTCCGAACGGTCCGGTCTCTTTGTATGTCTCGGAAAAGAGTGCTAATGGCTTTACCGTGAAACAATTTAGCGGATCGAATTCTGGAATTTCTGTTGACTGGATGGTTTCGGCCTATCGCAAAGATTTTGAACCAAAAGAAGAATCAGCAAAAGAAGAACCCCAAGAAGAAGAAATAATCGAAGAAACACCTCCGACTCAAACCGAAACAACAACAGAAACAGAACCAGAAGAGACCATCGAGATCGAACCAGAGGAAACAAACAAAACCCCAGAAGTGACTATCGAAGAGCCGGCCCCACCCACCGAACCAGCAGAAATTATCGAAGCTCCAATAGAAGAAACTGCTCCAATCACCGAACCAGAAGAAATTATTGAAACTCCAGCGACAGAAGAAACAACTGAAGCGCCCGCAGAAGAAGCCGTACCAGAAGAACCGGCCTCGTCGGAGAGTCCGACTCAAACTAGTGATCCAGTCGTTGAAGCTGATGGCGGCTTAGCCGAGCCAGCTTCTTCGGATGTAGTATCAATCGATTCTTCGACGCAGACAGGAGAATAACTGAAATCCCTTTCTGTCCGTGTTGAAGAAAGTGCTCTTTCTACAACACCACCTATTTCAAATCTCAATGTTATCTTTCGCTTGTCGTAAGACCACAATGAGACTTGAGGAACTTTCGGAACGTTTGTTTTGTTCTTTTCGTTCCGACCTACAATCGAAGAGCGAAATACGTAAGACCCCACTCTTGCGTATTTTGCGTTATAAAATTGTGGTATAATTGAAGCACTATGACTATCAACAAAATAATCGACAAACTTCTTTACACCACAATTTTTCTTCTACCATTATTTTTCTTACCCTGGACACTCGAACCACTCGAGGTCGGAAAACAAACTTTGCTTTTTTTAATAATCGCGGTTTCTTTAATTATTTTGTTGATTTCTTTTTTTAAAAAAAACACTCTGGTTTTTAAAAAAAACTTCGTAAGTCAGATTTTAGTACTTTTTCTCGCTTTACTGGCCGTCTCGGCCGCTCTATCCGGAAGTCACTTTTTATCTTGGATTGGTTTTTCGAAACAAGAATACACCAGTTTCGCTTCGTTATTATTCTTGGCATTATTTTTTTGGTTCATTAGCAGTCAAACCCGGGAAGCATCTTTTTTTCCAAGAGCTATTATCTCCGCCCTATCTGGCGCAACCTTGGCCGGCTTGATTGGAATTTTGGCAGTCTCGAATTTTTACTTACCTTTTTCTTTTGCTCAAACTCAAGTTTTTAACACCGTTGGAACCCTTAATTCTTTAGGGGTCTTTTTAATCATCGCTACAATTCTGGCTAATTCTTTCTTTTTACTCTGGCACGACAAAAAAAAATTAGTATCGGCCCTCATTGTTTTTTTATCGATAATCACTTTTGGTTTTTTGGTTTTGCTTAACTACTGGTTGCTTTGGGTCATACTTTTGGTTGGTTTGGGAGCCTTGTTGTTAATGGTCTTTCTTCGAGCTCACGAACTCCATCACACCAAAAAATATTTGATCTCGATGTTTATGGCGGTGGGCGCAATAATCTTTTTGTTTATTCCGCTTCGTTTAATTTCCGTTCCGGCCGAAGTTTCTCCAAACACTGCGGCTAGTCTAGAAATTGCCAAACAATCCATGACCGGTAAATCTTTTTGGTTTGGCACCGGGCCGGGAACTTATGTTTTTGATTACGCTAAGTTCAGACCTCTAGAAGTCAACCAAACTGATTTTTGGAACACCAGATTTGACCGTGGCTCTTCAGAACTGCTAACCATGCTGCCCACCAAAGGTTTTTTACCAACCGCCGTTTTAATCTTCTTTGCTTTAACCCTCACCATTACCTTGGCCAAAAAATACTTCCAACACCAAGAAAAACAATGGCAAGCTTTTATTTTAATTCCGGCCTGGTTATCTTCGCTTTTTGCTTTTACGGTTTACCCGGCTAATTTTACTTTGGTTTTTACTTTCTTTTTCTTAGCCGGCCTAATTTTTTCCCTGTCTGACGGCGGCCATTTAATTAAAATAAATCTTTCCAAAACACCGCGAATCAAAATAATTTCCTCTGTGGCCACAGCTTTTTGTATTGTGGCTATGGTTACGGTTATCTTCCTACTCGGCCAACGTTTTGTGGCGGAATATGCTTTTGCCAAAGCAGTTAGATTAGACCGACTGGGTGGCAATGTTCAAGAAATTACCCAACTAATCGACCGAGCCGCTTCTTTAAATCGTTATAATGATTCCTATTATCGTAATTTAGCTCAAATTCTTTTGGTTGAAGTTCAAGATGAAATATCCGCCATTGGTTCTAGTGAACCAACCGCCGATCAAAGTAAATATCTTCAAGCTTTGGTGGCGGCCAGCATTAACTCGGCCAAACGGGCTGTGGAGCTCGAACCACGAAACATTACCAATTGGTTGGAACTTGGTTTGGTCTACCGTTCGTTTATTCCCATTCTTGATCAGTCCGGTGGTTTTGCCATAGCCGCTTTCCAAACGGCAATTTCTTTAGAACCGGCAAATCCAACAAACTATGTCGAGCTAGGCAAGGTCTTTTTATCAATAGCCGCTGTCAACGAAGAAAACCAAGCCAAAAATTTTGTTTTGGCCGACCAAAATTTTGAAAAAGCCATTGAACTAAAAAACGATTATGCGCCGGCTCACTATCAACTCGCCCTCTCCTACGAACAGCAGGGAAGGCTCGATGACGCTATTGGGAAAATGGAAAACATAGTCAACTACAATTCTCAAGATATCGGCGCCGGCTTCGAACTCGGCGTTCTCTACCTCCGCCGCGGACTCAGTCATGATTTAGACGCCGCCGAAAACATCTTAACCCAGGTTGTTACTCTTCTCCCATCCTACAGCAACGCCCATTGGTACCTAGGCTATGTCTACGAGCAAAAACACGACTACGAAGCCGCCATCGCTGAAATCGAAAAAGTTCTTGAGCTTAATCCGGACAACGAAATCGTCAAAATCCATCTGGAAAGCCTAAAAGACGGCCTGCCGGCACCGGTTAAAGATCCGGTCGCTCCAGACCCAATTGTTGAAAATGACCCGTCTTGACCAAAATTTTAAAACTCGGTATTATATCCACGCTGTCTTGGAATTTAAATTTTCCAAAACACGGGCCGTTAGCTTCCACCTTCGCTCTCCGAGCCACGGTGAACAAGCAGCTGTACAAAACAGCTTTTGCTAACGGCATCAAACCTGGGCCGTTAGCTCAGCTGGTAGAGCGCTTCCATGGCATGGAAGAGGTCAACGGTTCGATCCCGTTACGGTCCACCAGGCAACTGCTTCGATCAAAGTATTCCGAGACCGAAGCAACTGCCTGGTCCACCAAAAAATCTCAAACTTAAAACTTGAGATTTTTTGTTTCTCCAGCTATACTCTCGAAAGAAACTCTCCACCATTAGTCATTAAACATTCCAAAACTAGACATTAAACTTATGCTTCAAGTTGGTATCGTTGGCCTGCCAAACGTCGGCAAATCCACACTTTTTAAAACCCTAACCAAAAAACAAGTTCCTTGCGAAAACTTTCCATTCTGTACTATCGAACCAAACGTCGGAATTGTCGAGGTTCCAGACGAGCGTCTTCGTGCCTTGTCTAAGGTTTCTAATTCAGAAAAAACCGTGCCTACGGCCATTGAATTCGTCGACATTGCCGGCCTGGTCGCCGGTGCCCACAAAGGTGAGGGCCTTGGGAACAAATTTTTAGCCAACATTCGCGAGGTCGACATGATCGCTCATGTGGTTCGCTCCTTCGAAGACACCAATGTCCACCATGTCAGCGGCAACATCGACCCACTTCGCGACTCAGAAATTATCGAACTCGAACTGGCCATGGCTGACCTTGATGTAGTTCAAAAACGACTAGAAAACCTTGGAAGCAAAATAAAAACCGGCAAAACCAAAGANNGCCCGATCAGTCGAATTATCTGACGATGAACAGAAAGCCATTAAAGGTCTGGAGCTTCTAACTCTCAAACCGGTTCTTTATATTTTAAATGTTGACGAAAAAACTGCGGCCAATCCTAACTGGCAAAATCCGCTTAGACCAGATTGTCTGGCTTTGCCGCTCAGTGTAAAAATCGAATCAGAAATCATGGAAATGCCAGCCGATGAACAAAAGGTTTTTCTCGACTCACTCAGCTTGAAACAATCCGGCCTCGACCGCATGATCTTAAAATGCTACGAATTACTCAACCTTATCACTTTTCTAACTTCTGGCGAAAAAGAATCTAGAGCCTGGACAATCAAAAAGGGAACCAAGGCCCCGCAAGCCGCCGGTGTCATCCACACTGATTTTGAAAAAGCCTTCATCTGCGCCGAAATCATCGACTGGAAAGACTTTGTCGAACTCGGCGAAGCCAAAGCCCGCGAGGCCGGCAAGCTTCGAACCGAAGGAAAAAATTATGTGATGAAAGATGGTGATACTTGTAATTTTAAGGTTGGGGTTTAGTCAAAAAAAATGTCCGAACAATTATCACCAATACAGAGAGACACCTTGACAGGGTGTCTTTTTATCTCCGAAACGAAACAAATAAAAACTTGACAACAGTGCTACTCCGATGTTGCACCGACCTAAATATGCCCACAACTCTACCTCGAGTCAAACCAACTGTTGCAAAAGAAATTAACAAAATTCTTTTTCAGTTAGCCAAACGCGACCAAATGTCCGTCTCGGCAAAAACTTTAGAACTATTAAAACAAGCCATTGAAATCGAAGAAAATATCACTTTAATTAAACTT
>DOJV01000040.1 GCA_003511125.1 Candidatus Uhrbacteria bacterium | reverse complement strand
GCTTATAAGAAAAAAGTTTTATTGCTTCATATCGGTCTTAAGTTGGCGGAAGAAATAAAAAAATTAAAAAACAAACAAGCGGAAAAACAAGCGGAAATTGATGAAATTCGTGCCTCGGCTTTAAAGAAGAAAACCGGCGCGGTTTCCGGAGGTGATCGCGAGAAGGTAAAGGTTCTTGAGGAAAAATTACTGGAAATACAAAATAAAATAGATGGTGCAAAAGGGTTTGAAATTGTCGGTGAGGTCGAAAGAGTGTTACAGCTTCGTGATTATGCCGGAGCTTTTGAACAAGGGCGAATGATCGAGATTCCCAGTGTTAAACAGGTGATTGATGAAGGATTGGAAAACATGCGCGCCCATCAGCCGTTTCTTTTGGTCGGACATCTTGGTTCCGGAAAAACCGAAAACGCCAAGCACATGGCGCGGTTGTTTATGATCGAGAATGGCGTTGGTTTTGATCCTGCGACCGAAACCGATCTCGATGCGATCTACGACCACTTGGAACCGGAAATGTTTTCCGGCGCCGATGAGGCCTCGGTCTATGATCTGGTTGGAAAATTAAAATTGACAGCAAAAGATGTGCCGCCGGCAGAAGTGGCAACACGGGTCGCCGAATTATCGAGCGCTTTGGCTACAGCCAGAATTCGCGGAGTTCCTAAAAAAGATTTGGTCGGATTAATCGTTGGTAAGGGTAATGTTACTGAAACGGTTTTTAACTACGGTCCGCTTGGTCGGGCAATCAAGCGCGGCGTTCCATTGATTATTGATGAAATCAACATGATTCCTCCGGAAGTAATTACTCGCATTAACGATTTTCTAACAAAGCTTGTTGGGCAAAAAGTTCGTTTACAGGAAAACGGTGAAGAAGAATTTATCATTAAAAAAGGTTTTGCCATTATTGCCACCTGTAATCTTGGCGCTCAATATGAAGGGATTAAGGAAGTTAACGCCGCTTTTAAGTCACGCTGGATTGCCAGAGAAGTTTTTTATCCGGAAATCGAGGAAACTTATGATTTAATGATTGCCGCACTTTTACGCAAAGACCGTGTGCGTTTGCCGCCTGATTTTCCGGCCGAGGCCTTTGACCAACTTATTGATTTGGCCGTGACTGTTCGCGAGGTTCAAGAGATTTTTTCCGGACGCACCGAAGGTCGGCGCTATATGGCTATGGCCAGCGGTACAGTTGCCGAACAAACTCAACTGAAAAAAACCGTTGTCTCGACGCGTGATTTGATGCGAAAGATTATTCAACCGTGGAGGCACGGTGGTTTCAAAGAATCATTGGATGCGATAATTGCTCGAAACATTTTGGCTTCCGAGGTTTTTTCGTCCGATGATCAAAAATTTTTGACCGAGATTTTTATTCGCCGAGGTTTTTTTGGCGGCTGGACAGAAAAGGATTTAAAAAAAGTCGGTATTAGCGGAATCAGTCAAAAAGAGCTGGATACTTTGCAGGTGCAGATTGCGACCGATGAATATCGATCCGCTGATGGTTATTTTGACGGTTTAAGAGATTTTGCTCATACCCGTTCGGCTTTGGTTCGCGATACTTTATTGCTTGGAACAAAGAAAAAATAAATTATGAAATCTCCGGAACTCTCCAACCCCTTCACCACCCCCAAAAAACATCTCAACCCCGACGTCGCCGGCGCGGTCAAAGCGCTTTTTGACGCCAAAACCGCGGAAGATGTTAGGCGGGAGTTAGGCCAAACGCCGACCGAGCCAACACCGGCCGAAGATTTTAATGTTGATCCAAATTTCGACATCAGTGTTACCGAACAAGAAAAACACGAATCTTTTTTGGAATCAATAGAGCTCGGCGTTAGAAAACTCTCCAAAAAATACTCCGCCCGCTTCGCAGAATTCGGCCTACCCCCTCCAATCCTTGAAGCCCTCGAAGNNCAACGCCATAGCCGAAATCTTCGGGACAGGCAATCTTGAGTTATCAGTGATACCAACCGAAGAACAACTGACTGATGAATACTTCCAAGTCATGTATCCTGAAACCCAAAGAGAAGAAGACACTGCTCGAGGTTTAACTTCATACAATTCGAGTCATTTCAAAGACAACGCCGATGCAGGCATCGTCGGTTCAACTCCGGCCACCACCGAAAAATGGCTTTCCACATACAAACGATCCCTCCGTGCCACTTCTAAAAAACTCCAAGGCCAACTGATCCTAACCGAATCAGTCAAAAAACCAATGCACATCGATGGAACTCAACAATACACCACCAAAGAAGGCCAACCCGATCCTCTCCTTCCGATCATAAAAGAAGTCTTCGAAAAAGACACTAATCGATACTATTTAACACACGATCATTGGACAACAGAACTTATCCCCAAAGTCAGAGAAAAAATTATCAAACTATTTACCGACAAAGGTTTGTCTACACCAAAATTTGAAATCATCCTAACCCCCGCAATCGTCTTTAATCAACAGACCACTCTAAACCACCCGGAGAACTCAACAACAGACACATGTGAATGGTCTGACGACATACTCTTGAAACAAGACGAAACAGACAGCGGCTTCCGCCTGATGGTCGGCTTCTCGGTCAGCGGCGGCTCTGGCTATGTCAACTACAATCTTCGCGAGCGCCCCTGGAACGACAGGGGCGGCCGCCTCTCGGTCGTGTTTTCCAAGTCTTGATCTTTGGTACTTAGGTTTTGATTTAAAATTTTCCGCCCCTGGCGGATCCGCCTTTGGTGGAAAATTTTAAAAAATGTTTGTACAGCGCAAAGATTGAGTTAAAAAATAATTATGTCCGAACTCTCCAACCCCTTCACCCCCGAAAAACCCCTCAACCCTGACGTCGCCGGCGCGGTCAAAGCGCTTTTTGGCGCCGAGACCGCAGAAAATGTTAGACGAGAGTTAGGCGAAACGCCGACCGAGCCAACACTGGTCGAAGATTTTAATGTTGATCCGACCGATGACATTCTAGGACAGACCGAGCAAGCCGAAGCCAATGCTATCAAAGAAGCCAAAGAAGTCAAAAAACTCTTTGGCGAAAACTTCTTTGGTCAAAAACAAATCGAATCAGCCTTCACTATTAAAAACGAACAAGGCCAAGATATTAAACTCATTGACCTATCTCCATCCGAACGCCAACAAGCCGAACAAATGTTAATCGAAAAACTCCAAGAAGATGATATTAAAACATTCCTATCAAAACCTGAAAACCAACAAGACATTAAAGACGGTAAATACCTCCTGATCCTTCGAGTCAACACAATCAAAGTCAATGGCCAAGACATTCCACTCACGATTAAAGCAATGAACGATCTGATAGATCCGGACATGGAAGAAAAAGGTCAAGGAAAACTTTTGTTAAATACAAGAACTGAATCTTTCTTCACCACCACAACCCCCGCCGTCGCTCTAGGCGAGCTAAGGCGGGCACAGCCAACCTTTGAATGGACAATCGTCACCAAAGATGTTGTCCAAAGTACATTAGTAAAAGACCACTCAACCCAAACAATCAAACTCCAAGAAGAAGCCGATAGAATCGGAATTGATTCAACCAAAATCAAACGCCGCCAACCTGTACAAACAGTTTTTGATCACCTTGTTTCATTAAGAACAATTAACCAACGCCTACTTGAAAACACATTGGATTGGTCATCAGATGAGAGTTTCTCTCCGGGTTGCCTCGCGTGGTGTGTCGGCGACGGCGGCTCCGACGGGCTCCGCCTGTTCGGCTGGTCTCCCGACGGCTCGCGCAGCAGCCTCGGGGCGTCTCTCTCCCGCTGAGGTGGCTTACAATTTTGGTCCCTTGGCTCTTGAATTTTTGGACACTTGGAAATAAACAAAAATAATTATGTCCGAACTCTCCAACCCCTTCACCCCAAAAAAACCTCTCAACCCCGACGTCGCCGGCGCGGTCGATTTGCTTATAGACAAAAAGACCGGTGAAGAGGTGAGGGAAGCGTTGAAAGGAACAGCAGCGGTCGAGCCGACACCGGCCGATGTTTTTGATTTC
>DOJV01000049.1 GCA_003511125.1 Candidatus Uhrbacteria bacterium | reverse complement strand
ACTCTTCTCCGGGTTACCTCGCGTATGTCGGCGGCGGCGACTCCAGCGGGCTCCGCCTGCACGACAGGACTCCCGACGGCTCGAACGGCTCCCTCGGGGCGTCTCTCTCCCGCTAGTTGTGGCTTACAATTTTGGTTCCTTGGCTCTTGAATTCTTGGACACTTGGAAATAAACAAAAATAATTATGTCCGAACTCTCCAACCCCTTCACCACCCCCGAAAAACCTCTCGACCCCGACGTCGCCGGCGCGGTCAAAGCGCTTTTTGACGCCAAAACCGCGGAAGATGTTAGGCGGGAGTTAGGCCAAACGCCGACCGAGCCAACACCGGTCGAAGATTTTGGTGTTGATCCGACCGATGACTTTATCTCCGCAGAACAAAAAGCCGAAATCACTGCCATCAAAGAAGCCAAAGAAGTCAAAAAACTTTTTGGTGAAAACTTCTTTGGTCAAAAAGAAATCGAATCAGCCTTTACTATTAAAAACGAACAAGGCCAAAACATTAAACTCATTGACCTCTCGCCATCCGAACGCCAACAAGCAGAACAAATGTTAAGCGAAAAACTCCAAGAACTTGATATTAAAACATTTCTATCAAAACCTGAAAACCAACAAGACATTAAAGACGGTAAATACCTCCTGATCCTTCGAGTCAACACAATCAAAGTCAATGGCCAAGATACTCCGCTCACAATTAAAGCAATGAACGATTTGATAGCTCCGGACATGGGGAAGAAAGGACAAGGAAAACTTTTGCTTTATGCAGATTGGTATCAAAACAAAGATTTTTACACCACTACAACTCCAATCGTCACCATAGACGAGCTAATGCCGGCACAGCCAACCTTTGAATGGACAATAATCACCAAAGATGTCGTCCAAAGCACATTAGGAAAAACATACTCCGATCAAACAACCAAACTCCAAGAAGAAGCCGACAGAATCGGAATAGACAAAACCAAAATCAAACGCCGCAAACTCGTACAAACAGTATTCGACCACATGGTTTTGTTAAGACAAGCAAATCCGCAACGTCTACTTATAAACAGATTCGATTGGTCAGACGAGAGCTCCTCTCCGAGCAACCTTGTGTATGTCGGTCTTGGTCTCTCCATCGGGCTCCTCCTGCACGGCGGGTCTCCCGGCATCCCGGGCGTCCACCTCGGGGCGTCTCTCTCCCGCTAGTTGCCTGTCCCGCCGTAGCTCGGCCTGTCCACCGCAGCCCTCGCGAAGGTGGGTGAAGGTGGGCAGAGGCGGATGGCTTACAATTTTGGTTCCTTGGCTCTTGATTTTTTGGACACTTGAAAATAAACGATAAAAATATGCGATCAAATGAACACTCGATGCGAGTAGCCGGAGACGAAGAAAGAACAGAACCGACTCCGGAAGAAATGATTTTGACAGAGGCAAAAAAACGCTGGCGTGAGTTTTTTAATACGCATGAAAAAACTATCGGAGCTTATCTTGGCACAACCGGAATTCCGTTTAGTTTTGAGCCGGGTGGTTGGTATATTGATTTAAAAAAAATCCGCGTTAACGCCGATCCGGAGTTTTTTATCGGCCGCGGCTTTAGCGAATCCGAAGCCTTGTTTGCGACTTTTCACGAAGCCGAACATTTTCGTGACATGATTTCCGACCCCGATGCCTATGAAGTATTATTTGATCGAATAGACGCGATCAATGGCCCGCATCCGGCTTATAACAAAGCTCTCAGTCGACTTTACAATTGTCTTGACGATGTCCTGGTTAATCGCGTTGTCATGAATCGTTGGAAAGCCGGATCAAGAGCCAAAGAAACTTTGTATCACAAATTGTTTCCAAACACGGATTTTCGCGGTCAGCCGAGACACCGTCAGTTAATGTATGCCATTTTGCGCGAAGCAATGTTGCCAAATGAGCCGTGTCAGATTGATCAAGATGTTAGAAAAGCGCTTAGTGATTGGCAGGCGCGCGGAGGCCGGAATCGGTCGATTGATATTTTAACCTCGGTTGATCCGCGCGGCAACGCGACTTTTGATCCGCAAAATCGTTTTTTTCGTATCAGACAAACTTTGGAGCCGATTTTTAAGGCTTTTTATGAACAAGATTTGGTTGATCGGCGTCAACAGGAAGATAAAGAGAATAAACTAGGTGGCAAGCCGCAAAAATCAGGCGATGGCGATCCGTTCGGTAAAGATCCAAACCAAGACACAATTCCTGATCCGTTGGATTTTAAAGACGCGGCAGAAGAAATAAAAAAACTTAACGATCGAATTTCCCAAGTTAAAAAAAATAAATTTGAGCAAGTCATGGGGGTCAGCCAAGAAGATTTCGATGCTTATAAAAAAGATTTTTTGATTGTTGCGCCTTTTGTAAACGAGCTGTCCGAAGTTTTTCGCCGAGTTATTCAAAAACGCAAAGAGTACCGGCGTGTCTTGCGCCGTTCGGTCAAAGAAGGTCCAATGCTTGATCCACGCCGAGCGGCCACGGCAGTGGCCGAGATTCGGGCCGGAAATTTGGAGCCAAGGGTTATGCTCGGACCGGAAAAACGCGAGACGATTCGCAATCGTCCCAATCGGATCGAGTTGACTTTGGTTTGCGATGGTTCCGGCTCGATGAATGAAGCGGCTAAAAAACAAGCGCAAAGATGTTTTGCGGTGTTGGCCATGGAGGGTTTTGCGAAGTTTCGTGATGAAGTCGAACGCGAGCGCCGAGCCGGTCAAAATATTGTTTTGGATATTTTATCCGGTCTGCGGATTTTTGGCGACAATGATGAGGTGGTGAAACCTTTATCAAAATCATTGAGTCATCAAGATCGTGTTAGTTTCAGAAAAAAATTGTCCGCAGAATTTAATCAAGGCAACAATGAGCCAAAAACTTTTGCCGCCATAGAACAAGACGAATTTACTCCGGATTCGATTGCAGCCATGCGTCGCGGCGATCTGAAAAAAATTATTGTCTTTTTAACTGACGGCGAATCAGATTCTGGCGCCATCCAAAATTGTATTCGAAATCTGGAAAATTTGGCGCGTGACCCAAAAACCGGAGTTTGCAATTTAGTCATTGCCGGTATTGGCTTTGCCGGTGGTGAGTCCGCAAAAAATACTTACGCTCCGAACGGTTATTTTGCCGAAAACTTGGGCGCTATGCCGAAAATTTTTATTGAATTTTTATCATCGATTCTTGAGGATGTATAATTTTTATGTTTGAACATTTTTCCAATCCCTTCACCCCCGAAAAACCTCTCGACCCCGACGTCGCCGGCGCGGTCAAAGCGCTTTTTGGCGCCAAAACCGCGGAAGATGTTAGACGAGAGTTAGGCGAAATGCCGACCGAGCCAACACGGGCCGAAGATTTTAATGTTGATCCAAATTTCGACATCAGTGTTACCGAACAAGAAAAACACGAATCTTTTTTGGAATCAATAGAGCTCGGCGTTAGAAAACTCTCCAAAAAATACTCCGCCCGCTTCGCAGAATTCGGCCTACCCCCTCCAATCCTTGAAGCCCTCGAAG
>DOJV01000027.1 GCA_003511125.1 Candidatus Uhrbacteria bacterium | reverse complement strand
GTAATCGTCACCCCCGTATTGATCGTCACCGACGCCGCCGAAATCGCTTCATCAAGTACACACCAACCGTCTCCATCGTCTGTGAAAGTAACATCATCTCCTGCAAGATCTGCTTCTGTAACAGCCGTAGGCGATCCGGATGTTCCGGAACATGCAACACTCACAACATCGGCTCTGGCCTGCCCTACAAACAAACTAAAGCTAAAAACTCCCAGCGCAAGGGTGAAAAGCGGGTATTTCAAAAATTGATTCATAAGAACCTTTAATTCAAAAAAATTATATCATTTATCAACAATAAAAGACATTAAAAAATGGGGATAAAAAAAGATCCCCGAAGGGATCAAGGACTCCTGTTTTGTCTCCTTAAGACAAGGGAACCGAGCGTTTTATCAGAAGTCGCGCGGATTGTCAGATCAACCTCTTGCTCGCGCGCAAGCACGATGAAAAGCGGTCCTCCTTTTCCTGTCTTTATTTCTCCTTCCGATATATTAGAATCTGTCCTCAGTTTCACACGAACCGACCACTCTCCGACTGGTAAACGCAGACCGCGAACCGTAACTGATGAGCCTTCTGGCATCGGAAGCCACAAACCTTCATCCAAAAACAATCGTTTGGTTCCCTGCCCATCCAAAAGGTATGCCGGAACCTCAATCTGGTTTTGTGAACGGATCACTCCAACAGTCGGGCTTTCGAAACGCGACCAAACTCGTATGGTAGGACCGCCTAATCTCGAAAATTCGACGAATCGATATTCTTGAAAAAACTCTGGCATTTGGCTCAACTCATGTCCAGTCTGATAGACCGATCCAAAATGTGAACCCAGAAAACTTCCAAGATGAATCAAGTCTGGTCTTTTTGACAGGACATAAGAACCACTACCAAGCTGGTGTCCGGGCACATCTCGATACACAGGGTTCTTTGACGGGTGCCGCGGTAACCAACGGTCTGTCAACCCAAGCGAACAGAGAGTCTTCCAGCCTGTGAACCACGGAACCACTCCGACTTTATCACTAGAAATATATGGCTTTTGCCCATTCGTGGCAAATGCGGCCTTCAAATTTTCAGCCAACACAAGGCCCTGCCTTTTGACACCAAGGCTGTCATGAAAAGCAGTGACAACCTGTTTGTTTTCCTCCTGAAGTTGATCTAGGTAAAAGAAAACGCAAAAGGCGGCAATCGTCGTTCCATACAACAAGAATCGAGCGCTGGCAGAAATTCTTTCACAAACAATTCCGTGAAGCCACTCCACTCCCGACCCAGCCATCCAAGCCAAGAGAAGAATAACCGGAAGCAAGAAGCGTAATCCGCGAAAGCAGTCTCCACCGACATAGATTAC
Source organism: Candidatus Uhrbacteria bacterium (assembly GCA_003511125.1). Classification (GTDB taxonomy): domain Bacteria; phylum Patescibacteriota; class Patescibacteriia; order UBA9934; family GWF2-40-263; genus UBA12403. Next base: position 13,735 of record DOJV01000027.1, on the reverse strand, counting down.
ATAGCACGACCATACAACTACAATCGTGCCAAGCAAAACGGTTCTCTTACGAAACGCTAATCCTCCAACAAAAAGCGCCGGCAAGACAAGACCACTCACGAACAAAAGGCTTTGTTGACTCTCCATCTCCGAGAAGTAGTTAAGTCCGAGCTTCACTTGCCAACCAAACCCGAGCGGCACCTTGACCAAGGCCGTGTTTGGCAACCACTCCCCGAAATACCACAACCGAAAGGCGGTGAGGCCAACAGTGCAGATCACAGGAACGAGAATAAACCAACCGATCTTGGTGATGACATTCTTGGAAACTCCGGAAACCATAACGATTCCAAGACTGATTGCGGCCACTAGAAGTGGACTATCCGGCCGAGTCAAGCAGGCCAATCCGAGCGGGAGACCTGCGACAAGCCATCTATGCTTGCGAACATCTTCCTGATTAAGCTCACGGAAAACCACGAACAACCCCAGACTCAAGAAACCGACGACAAACGATTCTTCCAATCCGCCCACGGCCCAAATAGCCATCGGCTGACACAGGGCTAAGGCCAAGAGAACAAAGGTCAAGGTAACGATTGATTTCTCGCGCGATGGCCAGAAGGCCAAAATCGTTCCGAGAAACATCAAACCCATACCAAAAATTCCCAAAACCCGCGAAGTTTGAAACAAATCCATGCCCAACCAAGCCAGTCCGGCCTGACAGACGAGCCAAAGAAAATTGGAATACCCTTCGACCCGCACACCATCGGTCCAGGTCAACCCTTGACCGGCGAGAAGCCGACGGGCATAGACCATGGAGACAAAGCTATCATCTTCAGTGAAGTTAATGACGTAGTAGTGCTTCACATTGAAACAGAAAACAACGATGGCACTAAAGACAATGGCCAACGAGGCCAAACGACGAAACCAAGCAGAATTGTTAAGGAACATGTCTTCCTCCATTACCTCTTGTTTTAAGAAGCTCAGTTATCTTGGCATAGGATTTTAAAAAAATCAAAAAACGACCATTACTGATCGTTTTTTTCAAAAACTTAGATTAACTACACCCGCTCGTCGCCCCGCAGTTCAAACATTTATAACACGAAGCGTTGCGCACCATGATCGAACCGCAAGTCGAGCAAACCGGCGCGTCGGACTGGTTATCAAAGGTTGAGGTTAATGAGGCTTTTTTTTCATTAAACAAAGTCGGTTGGGGTTCGGCTTCGTTAGTTTTAACCGGGGCGTTATCGACCGGCTCGGCAGAATTTATGCCGGCTTCTGGTTCGACAACATTCATGATACCAACGGCCCGCTGTTCTTCTGGGGTCATGAACTTCATGGCCATCCAGCGGAAAATATAGTCGATCAAAGATTTGGCGATGCGGATGTTGGGATTGTTGGTGTAACCCGATGGCTCGAAACGCATGTGCACAAACTTGTTGACCAAGACTTGAAGTGGCACACCGTATTGCAAACCAATCGAAACCGAGGTCGAGAAAGCATCGGCCAAACCACTAATTACCGAGCCTTCTTTGGACATGGTGACGAAGAGTTCGCCAGGAGTGCCGTCGTCATATAAACCGACGGTGATATAACCCTTGTAAGTACCAACTTGGAATTTGTGAGTAATGGCCCGGCGTTCGTCTGGTAAACGACGACGTAGAGGTTTAATTGATTCGCCACGACCATCGCCAACCGCGACTTCGGATTTTTTGGTGGCCGGAACAACTTTTTTGGATTGATCTTTGTCGAGCGAAGTAGTGAGTGGCTGTTGACGCTTGGAACCGTCGCGGTAAACAGCCACGGCTTTAATGCCCATTTTCCAGGCTTCCACATAAACTTTCTCAATATCCGCTGGTGTTGATTCATTGGGCATGTTAACGGTTTTGGAGATGGCACCGGAGAGATACGGTTGAACCGCGGCCATCATACGCAAGTGACCCATGTATTGAATAGAGCGTTTGCCGTTAGCCGGCCGAAAAGCGCAATCAAAAACTTCCAGATGATCTTCTTTAACATGCGATGCACCTTCGATCGTATCTTTTTCGCTGATATAATCAAGAATTTCTTTTTTCTGATCATCGCTATAACCCAGGCGAGTTAAAGCTTCGGGCACGGTGTTGTTGACGATTTTGATCATGCCGCCGCCGACCAACCACTTGTATTTAACAAGAGCGATGTCTGGTTCGACGCCTGTGGTGTCGCAATCCATCAAAAAGGCTATAGTACCGGTTGGCGCCAAAACCGAAATCTGGGCATTGCGCAAACCATATCGCGCGCCGCGTTCCACCACCTCGTGCCAAGCTTCGCGAGCGGCCGCTAAAAGTTCGCTAGAAACACCGAGCAAAGGAATTTTTTCCGTGGCATCGCGGTGCATGCGCATAACATCTAGAACCGATTCGGAATTTTCTTGATAAGCGGCAAACGGGCCTTTCTTTTCGGCGATTCTGGTTGACTGAGCGTAGCAAACACCGCTTTGCATTGAAGTGATAATCGCGGCTAAATTTCGCCCTTGGTCAGAAGTGTAAGCCAAACCCTGACTCATTAACAAAGCTCCCAAGTTGGCAAAACCAATACCGAGCGGACGAAAAGTTAAACTGTTTTCTTCGATTGACGGCGTCGGATAACTGGAATTACCAATAATAATTTCCATGGCTGTAATAATGATCTCATTCGCGTGCTTAAAAGCCTCTACATCAAATTCCATTAAACCATTAACCTCTTTACGGAATTTCATGAGGTTAAGCGAAGCCAGGTTGCAAGCCGAGTCATCGAGGAACATATATTCCGAGCAGTTGTGCACCAGCAAACCATTGGCCGCGAAGTGATTGGTAACGGATTCGGTAAGATCAAAAACCGCTTCCTCACCCAAATAATCCAGCCGCTCGATTTGTTCTTCGAAAAGATCTTCGTAAGTCGAAATTTTTTCGTTCATGACGGTCAGTTTTTCTTGTTTAACACTGCCTTCGCAAAAACCAATTTGCTCTTGGAACAAAACTCGAGAAGAGCGAGAAACCCGCAAGCTGTGGATTTGCTGAACCGGATATTCTTTTTGGCCACCTTGGCCGTCTGGCATTAAAGCGGTTTTCTGACCGAAAATCCGACGATTTTTGTAAATCTTAGCCTTGATACCAAAAGCCAAAAGCAAAAGTTGCGTCTGCTGTAAAAGTTTTAGTGAAGTGCTGTCCAAAGAGACATATTGGGTTTTATCGCCGTAATTCGCCACAGAGCCGTCGGCCGTAAACAAGCCGCGCAAAACCGCTGACAAGGATTCTTTGTTCAGAAGAAATACCGAGTCTTTAAAAATTTTATTTTCACTTCCCTTATCCAAAACTGCCATTTTTTTGAGTTCGTCGACCACACAACGGGCACTGGTGCCAAAACGCAAAGTTTCTTGCGGTTGAGTAACCTCAGTGTCTCGACAAGCACGACCATCGGCGGCAAAATCTTGTTTAAAACTGGAAAGATTTTTATGTAAAAATTCAGCGACAACTTTTTCTTCTGGAGCCAAAGTAACGATGGCGGTTTCTTGTTCACCGGAGAGGCAACCATCGCCAACCATGACGCCTAAAAATTCCGCCAAGCGCGAATCCAGTTTTTCTTGACCAAAAGCCGGCTTAACTAAAGTAACAATATCTTCGTCCTGCAAATCAATGGCCGCGACATCGCCGCGATTTTTGGTCAAAACCCGATGATCGGCTGTTAACTTTAATTCAAAACCAGACTCGGTTATTAATCGATAAACCGCCTTGGTGCCGGTTTTAAAAGCCGGAGCAATTTCGTGATAAACACCGTCTGATCCTAAAACTTTTGTCGGCGCCGCCAGCAAGGAATCGATACGCTCCCAACCACGCTCCGTGGCCACCATGGTGTCGCCGGTAACGCAGGGGTTTGAAGCGTTAATCCGACCACTGCCCTTACAGGTGTGCCACTTGTTGATAGTGGTATCATACTGAAAACCCGGGTCGCCGCACTGCCAAGCCGCTTCGCAAATTTTGCCCATGAGGTCTTTAGCTTTGTAAGTAACCGAGGGAGCGCCGCTAATAACTTCTTTGGTTGTCCAGTCTTTATCTTCGATCACGGCTTTCATAAAGTCGTCGTTGACCCGAACCGAGTTGTTGGCGTTTTGAAAATAAATTGAACCATAAGCCGGGCCATCGAGCGAGCCGTCGTAGCCGGCGTCGATTAAAGCCCAAGCTTTCTTCTCTTCCTCGACTTTGCAGGTGACAAATTCTTCGATATCTGGATGATCGACGTTTAAAATAACCATTTTGGCCGCCCGACGAGTTTTACCACCGCTTTTAATGACACCGGCAAAGGCGTCTAAACCTTTCATGAAAGAAACCGGACCTGAAGCTTTGCCATTTGAACCGGCCAAATATTCTTTAGAGGAACGCAGGTTGGAAATGTTGGTGCCCGTGCCCGAACCACCTTTAAACAACATACCCTCGGTTACAGCCAAGTTAAGAATGGAACGCATGTCGTCTTGCACTGAATTGATAAAACAAGCCGAGCACTGCGGATGACTGGCCACACCAACATTAAACCAAACCGGCGAGTTGAAAGCGGCCATTTGGTTGACCAAAATATGGGTGAGTTCGTTTTCGTAGGTTTCGGCGTCTACTTCGGACTGAAAATAGCCGTCTTTACGGCCCCAGTTAGAAATGGTTTTGGCTACGCGATCGATTAGCTGGCGAACCGATTGTTCACGGTCGTCTTTACCAACTTGGCCGCGGAAATATTTGGAAACCACAATATTGGTGGCGGTTTGTGACCAAAAATTTGGCATTTCGACGCCGATTTGTTCGAAAACGATTTTTCCCTTTTCGTTGGTAATACGAGCGTCGCGCAACTCCCAAGAGATTTTATTGTATGGATGGACACCTTTTTCGGTAAAATAATTTTTCACTTCCAGACCATGACCGTAAACCGGTTCTTGTCCGTCTCTTTTGTTCAGGCTATCAATATGATAATTAGCGTATTTTTTTGCGGCATGAATCAAATTTAAATCAATCATGGACACACTAATCATTTCCCGAATATCTAAAGTTGTTGGCTGAGTATGACCATCAAAAGACCGCTGCAATCTAGAGACCGCAGTTTTAATGACTTTGTCAATAATCTTTTGATCTTTAATACCGGCCCCAATCATGGCCGCGGCCACTGAACGCTGAATTTTTTCTGGCTGAAAAGGCTCGGAAATTCCACTCCGTTTGGTTACTTGTTTTAAAGAAGTAACATAAGACCAAACAGCGTCTGAAACACCGGCTGGCGATGACACGGCAACAACTTTAGAATCAAAACGGAGGGAGGAATCGGACATAAGTATGGTGGGGTTAACAGGCGTGTTTCCAAAATTTGGGAACAAGAAAAGACAATCCGCCGGGATTATCTTTCCACAAGACCGCCCGTTATTGACGGTGCTTGCGCCCACTGAAACGAAGTCCGAAATGGTCCTCCTTTCCATTTCGTGGTACCTGTATTTTAAGTCTTTGAACGAAGTGTGTCAAAGCAAAAGTTATCCACAAAAAAGATCAAAAAAACATCAAAAAAAGCCGCGTCCGAAGACGGGGCTGAAGAAAAAGTTTGGTCAGCGATAACAGAACATCATTCCCAAGTGGTCGATGGGAAGCTCTGTCCGCTTCTCACGCGAGTCACGAAGGCATTGAGCTCATCGAGGTCAGGAACACCACTGACAAGTAGTGTACACCGACCGAAGTGGGTATTATCGCACGGCTCCCAGTCCAGAACCGCGCTGTACTCTTCCGGCTCGAGACCGCCACCACGAGTCGACACCTTGAAATCGCGCCCCAGAACCATCTGCTTCGTGGGGAAGAAGTAGACCGCGGCCTCGATCTCAGAGACCAAGAAACCCGTCGCAGAGAGCAAGAAGTCTGGCTCAACAAAACCGCGAGGGCCGAACTTGAACTGCTGGCCGTTGGCTTCTTGGAGGTAGAACCTCTGGGTCACCCGATCCCAGTTGAGGAAACCAATACACTCCGGAAACCCTCCGAAACGCTCGGCGTTCTGAACCAGCCAGCCGCCTCGATCTGTCCATGACATCGACCTCAGTTGATCAAGTTCCGCCCGAAGTTCGGGGGTCAGGTTGAAACGCCGGCCGTCCAGCCAGAACCTCAGTAGCGCTTGCATTCTCTCTCTCCTCTGGGTCATGCAGATTTTCCCGCCGGAATGGTCGGGGCCACTATGATCAGGTCTTTTTAGCAAAGAAAACGAAAATTTTCAAGCCTTGAGCAAAATCTTAATATCAAAAAACCAAGGTTTTTAACCTCGGTTTTTTTTGATCTCGAATTTATTTCTATTCCTCAACCGGAATATCTTCTTCGTTCAAACTAATATAACTCACTAACCAATCGTCATCAACTTTTTCAAGTTCGATGTAAATTGGCGAAGAGGTACCGGCGCCATAAATCGTGCCATAGACGGTCGCCAAATCGTTATCGATACTTCGGTTGGAAAAAGAAACTTTTTCCATGTCGGTCAGAACCGGATAACTTTCAACGAGAGCGATTAAACCTTCTTCGCTAGTAACTTTTTGCAAAGTCGGCGAGGTGTAGGCATACATGGAATCGTAAATTTCGTGGCTGGCAAAATCTAAAAAGAGTTCGGCCGATTTGACCGGGGCCGCGGTTAAATTCCAGGCTGTGCCAAAAATCACGGCAAAAAGAGCGACGAAGCCGATGAAACCGGCAATCACTAGGCCAATGACAACTTTTAGCCAGGTGGGAAATTTTTTCTTGGAGTTTTCTTGTTCCATATGAAAAGAAAGTTATTTTTTAAAATGGCATGGTTAAATTTATGGCTGAATCTACTTTTTTAAGTTTAAAATCCACAGGAATCGCTTTGCGCGCTCCGGCACGATCTTCGTAAGCCAAGGCGCCGTATTTTAAACCATACTCGTAGACCGCTTTGGTTACCCGGACATCATCAAGACAATATTGTTTGACCTTTTCTTTCTCGCCCTTTTTCCACCACTCAATCGCTTGCAAACCATGGCCGGTTTTACCGTGGCCGACTGTTGCCAAGGCCACATGGTCGAGTTTGAGGCGAAAACCCAAGGTTTTGTGAATCTCTTCCAAAATATCCAAATTAGGAAAAGTCAAAAAATCGCCGGGATAATAATTATTCATGATCGGCAAATCAAAACCCTTGCTGTTATAACCAATCAAACGATCGGCCCGCTCGAGCCGCGGCCAGAGTTCGCTAAATTCATGCTCTTCAAAAGCCCGATACTCGTCGTTCTCGTAAAAATAAACACCAATAACCGAAATTTTGAATTGACTACGATCACGACTATTAATGTCGTCAAAAGTATTTTGGGTTTCGATATCGAAGACTACTTCGTTGTTCATAGTTGGGTTGGATGGGGTAGGGTAAAATCGGCTTCGTGGCGAAGACTCGTAGAAAACGTAGAAATCGTAGAAGACGTAGAGGGTAGAAGGCGTAGAAGACGTAGAGGGTAGAAGGCGTAGAAATCATAGAAGGCGTAGAGGGTAGAAGGCGTAGAAATCGTAGAAGACGTAGAAGACGTAGAAATCGTAAAAGCCGTAAATATCTACGCTTTCTACGATTTCTACGAGGCCCCAGGCCGATTCTACGATTTCTACGAGGCCAACAGGCCGATTCTACGTTTTCTACGAGGCCAACAGGCCGATTCTACGATTTCTACGTTTTCTACGTTTTCTACAAAACCTCGCCACGAGGTCGACAGACCGATTTTACACTTTTACGGCAATTTATACAAATATAGTTTCTCACCATGGGCTTCGCTGGTTTTAATAAGTAACAAACTTGGATAGCGAAAGGTGCGAGAAACGACTCGGGTACCAGAAGGATAATATTTTTTGAGCAAAGGTTCAAGTTTGGCCTGGGTTTCCGGAAACAAATAAGTGGCCACAACATCGGCTTTGGGTAATTCGACTTTGAAAAAATTTCCGCCCTGTAAATCGATTTTGTCGGAAACCCCGGCTATTCTGGCTCGCAGTAAACCAATCCAACGAATACCCGGATGAATTTCATAACCAATACCTTTGGCCGCGCCGAATTTTTTAACGGCCGTTAAAAGCAACGAACCGTCGCCGCAACCGAAATCAACTACGGTTTCTCCGGATTTTAATTCGGCTAATTCAAACATTTTTTTGCCAATTCGGTCTCTGGTCGGCACCCAAGGCACGCCAAACAAAGCTGTGGCCATCATGGTAACCAAAAAAAACAAAGCGAAAAGCAACAAAAGTTGAATAAAAACTAAAAGAACGAGCAACAAGGTATACATAAAATTATTTAATAAATTTTTTAGCGGTTTCCCAAAGTTCGTCACGGCCCTCTAATTTTTCGGCGTACCACCATTCAGCGCCCCAAAGATAAACTTCAGAAAAGCCCGACTGTCTGGCAAACTCTAAATTATTTTTTAAATCCTCGGCCGTAAAAGCCGTGGCTCTTTCTGTTGAAGTTAATTCTTCGATTGGTTTTACAAACCAGGGTTCGGCTTGCAATTCAGAAACTATGACTTGGTCGACAAAAAAACCAGTTAGCCAAGACCTCGCTCGATAAATTGACGGCACAAAAGGAAACGGAAAAAGCCCCAAAGCCCCGTTCCAACTCAGGCGATACATGGAAACACCCAAAACATCACCAGACAAAGCGTTCAAAATCCAAGGATCCATTTCCCCGCTCACCGTAACCACAATCGGTCGATTGTCGAGTTCGTGGACCAAAGCTACTTCTTCTAAGAAAAAATCTTTATCAGGCGCCGGACAAATTCCAAAAGGAAAAAACGGTTCGTTTTCTACCTGCCAGCGTTCGACTGCCGGACTGTTTTTATAGCGTTCGACAACTTTTTGTTCCATGTTTAAAACCGCGTCTTGACCTTGGTTGTACTCCAATGCTTCGGCCCAATCCGGAATAAAACACTCCGGCCATCGAGGTACTTTACGACCAATCGCTAAAGTCAAATTAACACCGCTTTTTTCGGCCTCGGCCACAAAAAAATCCGTCATTTGCCAATCGAATTCACCCGGAAGTGGCTCGATTTCCGACCAGTAAATTGGCAGACGAATTTTTTTTATTTGCAAATCATGAAGCAAGGCCAAATAAGTCTCTTGCGGATTAAGCCCTAATTTTTCGGAATAAAGAGAACTAAAAGTTACTCCGAATTCCGGTTGACTTGGACTAAACCACTTTTCCAAACAAAAAAAGAATCCGATCAGGGCCAACAAAAAAAATAAAAAAATTATCACTGTTCGAATTCTAATCTTCATAGTTAGTTAAGGAAGTGGGGACGTAGAATCGGCCTCGTGGCGAGGTTTTGTAGAAAACGTAGAAAACGTAGAATCGGCCTGGGGCCTCGTAGAAAACGTAGAAAGCGTAGATATTTACGGCTTTTACGATTTCTACGCCTTCTACGATTTCTACGCCTTCTACCCTCTACGTCTTCTACCCTCTACGTCTTCTACGATTTCTACGATTTCTACGCCTTCTACACCTCCCACAAGACTTCGCCACGAAGCCGGTTCTACTCCTCTACCTAAATCTCTTCTTTCTTTTCTCGCAAAAAGGCCAGCCAACCTTCGATTAACTTAATGGCGGCTTTAAACGGCGCTTCAATAATAAAATCTAGAAAGAATAATAAAATATTTACTCGCGGGGCACGAATGCTAATCCAGCGGCCGGTGCGCACAACCGGTAAAAAGAAAATATCAAAAAGCGCACTACCCCAACCGCCGGTACCTTCGGTCATAACCAGTTCCCGACGACTGCCGCGAATTTTGAAACCGAAGAAAGTAACCAAAGACAAGAAAAACAAGAAAAAGAAAATGGAGACAATACTAAAATCAAACGAGTGTAAAATATAAGAAACAATGCCAACAAAAAGCAATAAAGCCAAAGAATACAAAGTGGCAAAAAGTATACCCATACCGCCTTTAGCCCAAGGTCGACGCTGCGAGAAACGTAAAATTTTAACCTTATCCAAACCCAAAACCGACTGAAGTTCGGCAAACAAAAGTTCGGTATTTTTCTTTTCCGGAATATGAACGGTTAAACCGATAACCGCCAAAACCAAAGGGTGAAACAAAATATTGGTTAAAAGCGGAGTCCAGCTGGAATCTTTGGCTACCAAACGATCAAAAGGCAACTCGACCAATAAGGCCAAAATCGATTTGGTAAACAAGATAAAAACAATCGCCCGAATAATACTGCGGTGTACTCGAACTCGGAATTTATCATAACGAATGGCCGCGGCCTCGGCCACGGCTTGGCGAAATCTTTTTTCGTCGGACAAAATGTCTTCGATATCGCCGGAATGTTTTTCGCAAACGTCTCGCAAAATCGTAAAAGCCACCGAACGCTGACGAACAAAACGAAACAAACGTTCGCCCGAAGAATGGTTGAGTTGGTTTTCGACAGTTTCGATAATTTGCGGCAAACGCCCGGCCACGTGTTCGACCAATTCCGATGTTGGCGCCTTGGACCAATCGGGGAAATACAAAACAAAAACTCGATAACGCAAAGTCGCCCGATTGGATTTTAAAACCGCTCGGTGAACAGCCACATAAAGTTGAAGTTCGCGGTCTTCGGGTTTGATTTGAGAAGTCGCCCATTCTAACCGACTTTTAATATTTTGATAAACCAAACCCACCAGACCTTCTTCAACCAAAGGCGGGGAAAGTTTATATTCGATTTCGGTTGAAAGAACATCGAGTAACCAAAGATTAAAATGATGAGTATTTTTTCCGGCTTCCTCGGCCTGAACAAACAATGGTTGAAATTTTCTTAAAATCGCGGCCACTTCGTCGAGAGTTTTTGTGGGTACGGCATTGTTCGGTAAATAACGCGCCCAAATAAGTTCATGCAACAAATCAGAAGACAAAGAAATTACATCTTCCTCGCCGAAACGACGTTTTAAAATTCGTCGAATGGCGTTACGACGCAACAAATGTTCTTCATCGTACTCCAAAGCATTACGAACATTTTCGTAAACACTGGCCGCGGCCGAAACGGTTTCGCTAACCGAAATGGTTTCGTTTTCTTTGGTTTCTTTAGGGGCCTGAGATCTGGCAATCGTCGCCAAAAAGGCTTTTAAATAGGCTTCTTCCATATCGCCAAATATTTTAGCACGCCAGCCAATAAAATTAAAGATCGGCAGGAATAGCCGATCTTTAATTTTCAACTCTTCAACTTAAACTCGCAAGTTATTTTACAAAAGCGTATTGACTCCACCAATCTTGATTATAAGCAAGTTCTTCCGGAAACTGATCAGAAGGTCTGGGCAACGGAACGGTTAAAATACCGGTATAAGCCGTATGGAAAACCGGCGGTTGATCGTCGGCCGACTTTTTTAAAGTAAAAACCAAAACATCGGTTAACGGCGGTTCGACTCCGCGAACAACATTAACTTTAATATTATCCACTGATTGGCCGTAACCTCTCTGCTCGACAGTAACTCGATCGGCGATTTCCGGGGTAATTTTTATCAACGCGCAATTTCCGAGCTGGTTACCTTCGGGAATACCCAATCTTGTCTTTTCTCCATGACTCACGATTATTTGAAAATCTGCAAACAAACATCTGGATATCGAATTCTTTATCCAAACTGGAACCTGGCCAGAATCTAACAAAACACGAATTTTTTCCAGACAAAAACCAATAATTTTTTCCGGATCAACAATTACCGGATGAAACTTAGAGCCAACGGTCTCTAACTGCCGCGCCAAAAAACTCTCGTCAATTACCTGCTCGACTCCGTCGTCGTCAAAAGTCTGGCCGATCAATTTAGCTCGAGCCTCGACCGAAATTCCAACCAAATGCCGAACCACATGAACCAAGCTTTCCGGAGTAATCTGAAGATTTTCCAAATCTTCTTGCTCGACCGGACGAACCTGCTCGGCATAATGACGGATTCCTTCTTGTTCGAAAAAAGACGATTGAACTTTTGTTTCCGGAAGAGCAACTCCGTGTTCTGATGGTATGGACATAAAATTTTAAACAATCAACGGCAACTTATGGATTTCACTCTTGCGACCGAGCACCACATCCTCAATACGATAGGTGCCGTGCGTCGGTGCCTCGACATAACCACTCCAGGCCATGCGGGCCATGCCGCCGGAGTTAACCCAGTCGAAGAGCCATTCATTGGTGTATTGCGGATCATTTTGCGGTACACCGCCGCCGATGTATTGGAGCCAAAGACGATTGAATTCTTCTTGACTACCAATTGGCGGGGCCATAATAATAGCAAAACCAAGACCGGTATAAAACGACATTTCGCTCGGTTTAGTCCAGATAACATCGGTGGTTTTCAAAATCTCGTTCATACCTTCGAAATAATTTTTTCGAGAGTCGAACATGGGAATCCCCAAACCGTCGCCTTGATGTTGTTTAATACCAAGATCGGCCGCGGCTTTTTCAAAATAAGTGGCGACGTCACGACGAGTGCCGGCAACTAAATTGAGATGAACTTCTTCGCGCTTAATAGCCTTTCTTAAACTCTTTAAAACCTGAACACCCAACGAACGTTGAGCGCCGGCGCCGCCGATCATATAAGTAAGAGTCAGAGGATGGTCGGGAGAAGCTTTCATTCGACGAGCCCCCAAATCGTTGGTTAGAGTTCGTTTGTAATGCGAACGAAAAATTCCTCGCGGATCCAAATTAACTAACCTTTTGGAAAACATATCTTTAAGAGCCGCGGCGTTTAAACCACCAACCAATTCTTTTGGTAAAGGAAAACCGGTCAAAATAATATTTTCCTCGCGTACGCCGTAAAGTTTAAGTCGTTCGACCACCCGGCCGTTGCTGGCAAAATATTTGATCCGAGATTTTTTTGGATCCATTGGCGCCCAGGTTCGAGAAATATCGGCATCGCAGATAATACAATAAATATCGCCCGGATAATCATAATATTCAGCGGCAAAAGCCGGAATAAAAAAAGTCGTAACAAAAGGCAGGGGGTTCTCCGCCATTTTGTCGACCAAGTGACGGCCGAGCTCGTGCTTTTCAATCAAACGATAAATCTGCTTGAGTTGAATATTAGAATCTGACAAATCGCGACGCGGATAAAATTGCGGAATTTCTTGCCAACGATCCAAAGCTTCGAAAAGAAAATTCCCCACCATCGGAACCGGTTTAAGACGCGAAATCGCTTCATAAAGTTCGCGACTCTCGCGCCAAAGTTTTTTATCTTCTGCTGGAATACCGCGATAAGCATTGGCCGAAATTATTTCGCCACACGAAAGATCGCGCAACGGAAAAGCGGCACGAGAGTGGCCGTAACCCATGTTAACATCGATGATGTGAGCTCTTTTTTGTTCGGTTTTCATATATTTGTTACGAATCACGAATTTTTACACGAATTCACGAATTTGGGGTGGTTTGGATCGGAGGAAGAATACGAGTGTATGTAACTCCATCTTCGCCAAATCTTACCAATAGTCCAAGGGGTTTATTAAAACTAACTAAATAGGATTTCAATTGTTTATAATCATTTAATTTAAATCTTTCGCCAACTTTTAATTCCAAAATAATTTGATCGCCTATTAAAAAATCAACTAAATAATCACCAACTTTTTTACCGTGACAAAACACAGGTATTCTTTTCTGTTGTATAAAAGTTAATCCTCTTTTTTCAAGACAAATGGCAATGGCTTTGTAATAAATTTTTTCTCTGTGTCCGAATCCAACTTCATTATAAGCCTCAAAACAAGCTCCAACAACTTCATAACTCAAATCGGCTTTGTTGCTTAATTCCTCC
>DOJV01000060.1 GCA_003511125.1 Candidatus Uhrbacteria bacterium | reverse complement strand
AAGCAGGAATTAGGAAACAAAGCCTTTGTTAATCATAAAAATTTATTTTTTCACTGCCTGAACCAAAATTGCTTCGGCTTTGAAAACGTATTCCGTATCATTAAACCTAACGATTTCCGGTTCGACGACAAATGTTTTTAGACTTAATTCAGAACCAGGAAAACTGGAAGCCAAAAGTTCTCTGGCTTGTGTCTCGTTCCACAAAGGCTCGTTACTAACCACATACAAAGTGCCGTCCGGTTTTTCTCGGCGGATGTTGATGGCAAAATCAAAAATGATTTTGCCGCCCGGTTTGACAATCCGTTCCAACTCAGCGGCCAAGTATTGAAAAACTTCGGCTGGAAATAAATGAAAAGTACCGGAAGAAAAAAGACCTTCGAAAGAAGCGTTATTAAAAGGCAAAGGCTTGACCACATTACAAACCACGATCGATAATTTTTCTTTCAACTCTGGTGGAGTAACGCGTTTCAATTTTTCTAAAGCCCCGGGATCAATATCACAAACCGTCAGGTGATCACTTTTCTCCAAAAGCAAACGACTAAAACGACCGTCACCGGCGCAAACGTCGAGCCATTGACCGCCATTAACCTCAGCCGCCAGCAACTCGTGAGTCTCAGGTTCTTCACTGCCCCAAACTGACTCGTCAGCGGTCGAAGAATAATCGATGTTATCGGCGTAAACGAAATTGGCTTCGTCGGGAGTTTTAATTTCTTTGTTCATAAATAAAAAATACCACAAAAAATCACTTGGCGCGAACTCGGGGTTTTTTAACCGGCTCGAGGCCGATGATTCGACTAACATTAAAATTACGGCGAGAATTTTTTTCTAAACACAGTGCTTCCAGACCGAAAAATTTGTGTTTTTTAAATTCCATGTCGGCCAAGCGTAAAGGTTGAATAACTCGCCGAGATTTTTCGTCTTTGGCTTTGAGGTAGGTCATGGTTAGTTGTTGTTTTTTGGCGATGGCTTTTTCCAACAGTTTGATTTTCTTTTTGAGCGGCATGACTTTTTCTGACAAATTATACTGCAACGAAGTCAAAAATTTACTGACCCGATAATCAGAAAACAAATGTTTAAGCTCGAGCGGAGTTTTAAGAAAAATTCCACCAAGAGTTCGACAACGACTCAAAGCCACGTAAACCTGACCGGCGGCAAAAGCTCCACGACCGAGATCAATGGCGACTTGTTCGAAGGTTTTGCCCTGGCTTTTGTGAATAGTCACGGCCCAAGCCAAACGCAAAGGCATTTGGGTAAAACTGCCAATTTTTTCGCGTTCCAAACAACGACTTTTTTTGTCGTATTCAAAACGGAAAAGATTCCAGGTGTAATTCTCGACTTCGACTTCGTCGCCACTGTCGAGAACGACGGTAATGACACGCTCGTCTAATTTTATAACCGTACCCAAAGAACCGTTGACCCAACGATCGAGCGAATCGTTATTCAAAAACATGACTCGAGAATTAATTTTGAGAGCCAGTAAACCGTCGGTTGGTGCGTCTTTGTCGCCAAAGCGGCCGCTCGTGGCAGCTTTGTAAAGTTGAGCTCGGCCGGGCAAAGCTGTTAGTTTGGCAAAGTTGATTTGATCGGCCTGTTTGTTCGTGGCCGTCAAAATAATCGCTTCGCCAATAGCTTCGTCTTCTTCGCAATCAATGCAACGAGAATTTAAAATTTCCAAATGTTCTTCCTTGGCCGAACAGTTGCGCACAGCGTTCAAGACTTCAATAAAATTAATATCACTCTGCCGATAAATTTTTTCCAGCTCCACAAAACCCAGGCCTTCCTTTTGACTCAAAAGTTCTTTCATGACTTTGGCCGAAAAAAAGAACGGGGTTTCGTAAACTTTTTTCAAAGCCTCGGCCTCGTCGCCACGAACCACCGGCGGCAGTTGATACAAATCGCCGATCATGACGATTTGTTTGCCGCCAAAAGGTTCTTGACTGTTCATGACAGATTTTAAAAAAACATCGATAGCGTCGAAAAGATCGGCTCGAACCATGGAAATCTCGTCGATAACAATCGTCTCGACCTTGCGGTAAAGTTCGTTCTTGCGAGCTTGGCGGCCTTCACGCTTGGCCTCGGCCAAAGTAATGCCCGGGCGGATCAGGAAGAACGAATGAATGGTTTGGCCCTCGATGTTCAAAGCGGCCACGCCGGTTGGCGCTAAAACTGCCACCTGTTTTTTGGCCGTGTCACGAAAATGCCGCAACAAAGTCGACTTACCAGTACCGGCCCGGCCAGTAATAAAAACCGGCCGATTGGTTTTTTCAATCAGCTCGAGAGCACGAAGGAAGCCGGGATTGAGGTCGAGGGCGGGTTTCATGTTTGAGTATTTTAGCACGTCTATGGAAAGAAAAAACCGTCATTGCGAACCTGGCGCCGTGCCCGCCGAAGCCCGGCAAAGGCAGGAAGTAATCTCTTAAATTTTCGTCTTCAAAAAAATTGCTTCACGCAACACTCACAATAACGGTGAATTATAAAATTACTTTAACCTTTTAACTAACTCAGGAAAACTTTCTTGATTAAAATGTCCGCGATCCACGAACTCAACCAAACGTGCCTTAGGCAAAACCGCAAGAAATTTTTCGGCATGACTGAAAGGGACAACCTTATCATCACGGCTGTGAAAAATAATTATCTCACCTCCCTGCTTGGCGAGTTTTTCCAAGTTGGTAGAAAAATTAAATTCACAAAGCGACTCGGGACAATCTTCAAAAGGCGCGGCGACTAAAATAGTACTTTTAATTTTTACCGGAAAATCATTCTCCGACAAATATTTGGCCAGAAAAATTCCACCGAGCGAATGGCCAAGTAAAATAACTTCATCGCGCAAAAACGGCAAATATTTTTCGAACCAAATTTTCCACTCATCGTAACGAGCATTAAGCGCGTTCGGCATTCTGGGTTTTATGACTTCAAAATCAGGGCCGAGGGTGGTGGGGAGAACGTCTTTCCAACCGGTAGAAAAAACAACATCGTCAGGATCGAGTTGGTAAGTTTTGAGAAAGTTGAGATAGTCGGCGGTTGTTGGGAAGGTTTCGCCGCCGTGGATTATAAGGAGTTGGTGAGGCATAGAGGGTTTAGAAAGTAGAAAATGTTTTTACGAAACAGTAAGCACGCCTTCGACCCAAGAGTCATCACTTCAAAATTTTTTTGTTTTTACTCATCGATTCGACATGTTTCAAAAACATAACAATCTGTTTAACATCCGGTCGCTCGTCCGTAATCAAACAGCCTCGCAAAAAAATTTGTTTTTTGGCCGTATTTTCCGCCTTTTCAACAAGTTGATCAATAAAATCACCAGGTAGAATGTTTTCCAACAAATCAGCTTCGACAAATAAATAACTTTCTTGAATGCTGAATCAGCCTCGTATTCAAGAGCATCGATAATTGTGGCCTTGGTGCCCTCGATTTGCACCGAGGCTGCCGCGTCTTTCATTACATAAGAGCTGATAAAATAATTGACATCAGGAAGCAAGAGCGTGATACCCGAAAGCTTACCCAACAAAAACTGGGCTTGATTGGATTTTTGAATTAAGCTTTGTGGAATCTCTTTTTTAAATTCTGCGGATGGAAAAGGTGAGAGAAATAAATAATTATACCCATTACCATGTCTTTTTTTGTGCCAATTAGGCTTTTCATATTTGTTTAGGCTAATTCTTTACTATAAACAAATACATCATTTTTGTTTACACACGTCAAACAACCGCGATTTTTAATTTTCAATCAAGATATCCATGTTCTTTTAAAGCCCCCTGCCACCAACCAAACTCCTCGGGAAATTTTTTCATGTTTTCTTCAAACCAATCGTTGCAAGCAATCGCGTCAACGGCCTGACCGGCCATTGGCCCATCTTTCACGACAAAAGGCTCGTCCCAGTCTATTCCAAGACCAAGACGAATCGCAAGAACTGAATATCTCGCACCTTGATTGTCGCCAGGATTAGCATGAAACAAACGACGAAAAATATCCAAAGCTTTTTCGGTCTCCCCTTCCTTCCACAAGACAACTGCCCAGGATTCCAAAGCCCTCATAAGATGCCGGTTTTCCAACCATCCCCAAGGCATAAAAACCGGCCAATCGCCATTTTTATCGGCAATACGCGATACGGCCCGCTCAAAAGCCCGCCGTCGCAATTCACGGCCCACTTTTTCGCTCGATATTACAGCTAAATCAAGATAAGGATCAAAAAAATCCGGATCTTCTTCTATAAAATGTTTAAGAGCGCGTTTTGCTTGTACCTCGGAAACTTCAGATTCGATCAAATCATAAAAATCAGACATCGCTTTATGATTTTTATCCACGAATTCGTTAATTCGATTTTTACGTTTTGGATTAGTAATCATAAAAAAATTTTAAAACTTAATTATATCGTTCTCCTTGTCATTCACCTCCTCAAATTCCGAACACGAACCGCAATAACCATAGTCTTCGCAACAGCACTCGTCCTCGTCTGAATCGTCAAACAAATCTTCCGCGCCCTCGTCGTCAAAATGGACGCCGCTCATAAAATCCATGGGCATTTTTTTATAACGCTCGGTGACGATAAGCTGGCGAGCGGTATCAATGAAGTTTTGATTTTCTTTGATGACTTGTTGAACCGCCTCCAAATCTTGTCGAACCATGGTTAGCATATCTTGAGCCACCAAAATTCCAACATCTTTCAAAAAACCATCGTTTTTTGAAAACTTTTTTGACAGAACTTTTTGAACTCGAAGTTCTTGCTCGGCAAAACGGACTCGGCATTCTAGAGCCGATACTTTTTCAAGATCTCGAAAAAAATTATCCGTGCGCCGATTAATTAAACCTAAAAGAAAAAAATCAGCTTCTTCTTTTTCGTTTTTCGGCTCGTAATAAATCTGTTGACATTCCTCTAAAGCCAATTCAGCCATAGCTTTTTTATCTTGATCTTTTTCGCTGAGAACCAGGGTCTCAAGTTTGGCCACAGCCTCTTTGGTGCCGACGTGAGCCAAGGACATAATATCAATTTGACCAGCGGATTTTTTCGCGACAATGGGTTTCTTTTTGCTTTTCATATAAAGTCAACTACCACCGACTTCGTCGGTGGCTTGTTGGTTGGATAAGAGCTACGCTCATTGAATCGGTTGGTTGGTTGTTGGTTTTTTGGCATATCGGAATCGAGCAAGGACTTCGTCTTAAATGGAAACCGTTGCCGGCTTCGCCGGCGGTTTATTGCGGGAATTAAGTTAATTTTCTTTTTTTATTCTC
>DOJV01000008.1 GCA_003511125.1 Candidatus Uhrbacteria bacterium | reverse complement strand
AGGTCGGCTTTTTTTTGTTTTCTCGTTCGTCCCATTCCTTGATGGTTTGGACAATGGCGGCGATCTGTTCGCGGCTGATTTGTCCAGAGGCCAGCAAGTCTTGGGTCCAGATGTTGGCAAAGATCCGACCAAGGTCAGTCAGTTCGTTGCCCAGGCCCCAGCGACTACCAGTTCTCATTCGATTGACGATCTGCCAACGCGGGTCGATCAGACCAAGGATGAAAACCAAGCCCAGGGCCCGGCCGGCATCAGTGGCTTCAGAACCAGTGAAGGTTGAGATGCGGACACCCCGCGACTTCATGAGGGTCATCACGGTCTTTGACAGCCGTGGGACTGGCTGGCCGTTTCGGCGAGCCGCATTCAGAACAGTGATCGCCATCTTGAGAGCTGACAGGAAACTACCTTGCCGCAAGTTTTCGATCAGCAGGTCGTAGTACCTTTCCTGTTTTTCTGTCGGGGTAAGAGGCAGGCGGCGTTTGATTTCCGCTTGGCTCTGACCCTGGAAGCTAGCCAAGAAGGCTTCGAACTCACGCACAGATTGAGCGGCGTCTTTATCGAAGTTGGTGTCGAAAGGGAGGTCTTCGACCTGCTCGACAGGAACCTTGGATGTTTCTGTGGGCAGAGGAATCGGTTCGTTGACCGGAGTGTCTGTGTCTTCCGAGAAAAGGCTTTCGAGATTCGGTTCCTCCCAGACGGGGAGGGAAGAGGACTTGTGCAGACCAACTTCGGAGTCAAGACACTCCAAGACCGTTCGGAGCGCGCCGAGTTCTGAACTCAGGCGTTGCTTGAAGCGAGCCAATGGCGCGATCACTCGTTCGACTTCTGTTTGTTGGGTGCGAATCGCCTCGATTCGACCGCGAACCAAGCTGGTCCAGGTGTCGATCTTCCAGCGTTCGTTTCTAGAAGTCAGAAGTCGACGTCTGGCGGTCTCGCTAGCAAACTGCTCTTCGGCTCGAGAGATCCAAGCAGCCAAGTACATCGAGCGTTGTTCGGCCTCGGCCAACTCTTCTTCCAGAAGTTCGAGTGCGGTTTCGATGTCGCCGATGCGTTCCTTGATGATGTCAGCGAGGATGTTCGAGTCGTCGTCTTCGACCTCGGTTTCTTCTTGTGAAACCGGAGCTGGTGGCTTTGGTGCAGGTTGAGCCGCAGCCTCTTCAAGCATGATTTCGGCAGCCTGCAGATCGCCGCGAAGGCGAGCAATGGTTTCTTGACCAGCAACCACTTCCAAGACCGTCAGGCGCAGAGCTCCCAGAGCTCGTACGTTTTCCTCGGCTTTCAGGGCTCGGAGAGCCCGAAGCAGTCGGCTTCGGGCCGCGTCACCAAAAACGTTGTCGATCGGCCAGGTCCCGAGGTCTTCTAGAACGGCTTCAAGTCCGTCTTGGTTCGCGGTTTGCCCGGCGATCTCTTGGCCGGCGGTCAGTTCTTCGTTTCGGTGTCCAGTCTCGGTCGTCATCTGGACACGCAGTCGACAGAGCTCGGTTTGAACCTGCTTCACAAACTCCTGCCAAAGATTAGCCGGAGCCTTGGTGCGGGTGTTTTTCATGATGGTGATGTAGTCGGCTCGTTCCTGGGTCAGGCCGTTGTGATACGGACGCAAAGTCCGGTTCACAGTCTCTTGATTTGTCCAATTGAGTTGGTTCAAACGCTCTAACAACTTATGGAAAATACTGTTGTGCAAGACAGTCAGTTCGGCCTGGCGGGCTTGGTCATGTTGACGCTGAGCCAGCTGGAAGAACTTTTTGGTGTCCTGCCACAGCTTCTCGAGATAACTCTCCAAAAAGTTTTGTTTTGGCGACATTGTTGTTTACTCCGATGGAATGAGGTGGAAAAGAGCGGACGAGTTATTTAACCTTATTTTTCTTTTTTTGTCAATAATTTTCGTGTTCAAAACGACCTTTTTGTTCTGGCTTTTCGTGGCTTAAAATGTTAATCTAATCAAAGTAAGAATTTTATGCCAGATAAATCTCCACTTGCCCCTCGAAGCCCTCGCGAAGGGGGGTTTGTTCACCTTCATGTCCACAGCCATTATTCGCTGCTTGAGGCTTTGACTAAAACCAAGCCTCTGATTAAGGCTATAAAAGAGCGGGAAATGGACGCTTTTGCCTTAACCGACAATGGTGTGCTTTATGGTGTCATTGATTTTTATCGTAAGTGTAAAGACGAAGAGTTGAAACTGATTGTCGGGCTTGATGCTTATTTGGCGCCGAACGGCCGTCATCAGAAACGTGGCAAAATGGACGCTAAGCCTCAGCGTTTGGTTTTGTTGGTCGAGAACATGGCTGGCTATAAAAATTTGGTTCAGCTTTCCTCGTTAAGTTTTATCGAGGGTTTTTATTACAAGCCGCGAATGGATAAGGAATTGTTGAAAGAATTTTGCCAAGGCAAAGAGCATGGTTTAATTGCTTTGTCTGGTGGTCGCTTTAGTGATATTGATCAAGCCATTGTTAATGAAAACATCGACGAGGCCAAAAGATTGATTGTTGAGTATGTGGAAATTTTTGGGGCCAATAATTTTTTCTTGGAACTCGTCGATCGGCCCGAGATTCCCGAACAAGAAATGGTTAACGCCAAACTGGCCGAGCTTGGTAAAGAACTGGGGGTACCGATCGTGGCCACGAAAAATGTTTTTTATTTAAAACCTCAAGATAACGAAGCTTGGAAAATTTTGCAGTGTGTTAAAGATGGCCGGACTCTGGACATGTTTGAGCGTGTTCAAACTCATGATTATGACGCCTCTTTGGTTGACGCCGATTACATGATCTCGCGTTTTAAAGATTTACCCGAGGCCATCGAAAATACTCGTAAAATTGCCGATCGTTGCGAACTGCAATTTGAACTCGATAAATGGAACTTCGCCCATTTCGAGGTGCCCGACGGCTTAACTCACCTTGAATATTTGCGCCAGCGGGCTTTTAATGAATTGCCCGAGAAAATTGACGGCGAAGTAACACAAGAAATGAAAGATCGTTTAGAATACGAACTTTCGGTTATTGATTTTAAAGGTTTTGCTCCTTATTTTTTGATTGTTTCCGATTATATTGAGTGGGCTCGAAAAAACGGTATCATGACAACAACTCGTGGTTCGGCGGCCGGTTCGCTCGTCAGTTTTTCTATTGGTATTTCGACAGTTAACCCTATTAAATATAAATTGCCTTTTGAACGTTTTTTGAATCCGGAGCGGCCTTCGGCTCCTGATGTTGACGGTGACTTTGCCGATAATCGTCGTGACGAAATGATTGCTTATGTTACCGAGAAATACGGTAAAGATAAAGTTGCTCAAATTTGTACTTTTGGAACCATGTTGGCTCGCGGCAGCTTGCGCGACGTCGGCCGAGCTTTGGGTTACGAATATTCTTTTGTTGACCAAGTCGCCAAATTGGTGCCGATGGGCAGTCAGGGTTTTCCTATGAACCTAAAACGAGCCCTCGAAGAAACTCCGGATTTAAAAAATCGGTATGATACCGAACCCGATGTTCGTCGACTTATTAATCTGGCTCAACAAATCGAAGGTTGTGCCCGTCACGTTTCCATCCATGCCGCCGGAGTAGTTTTTTCGCCAACTCCGCTCACGGATTTTACGCCGTTACAAATTGAAACCAAAGAAGGCCGAATTATTACTCAGTACGAAATGAAATCGGTCGAAGCTGCTGGTTTGCTCAAAATGGACTTTTTGGGTATTCGCAACTTATCGATTCTCGGAGACGCCGTCAGAATTATTCGCAAGGTTAAGGGGGTTGATATTAAAATCGAAAAAATTCCCGTTGATGATCCGAAAACCTTTGAGCTTTTGGCCAACGGTAACACCATGGGTACTTTTCAGTTAAACGGTGACGGCATGACCAAGTACCTCATGGAACTAAAACCAACTCGTATCGAAGACATCATGGTTATGGTGGCTTTGTATCGTCCGGGTCCGATTGAATCGATTCCTGAATACATTCGTCGAAAATACGACGCCTCGCTTATTAAATATCTTGATCCTCGACTTGAAGAAATTCTTGATACTTCTTATGGAGTTATTGTTTATCAAGACGACGTCATGTTGATTTCCATTAAGCTTGGTGGTTATTCTTGGCTTGAGGCCGACAAATTGCGAAAAGCCATGGGTAAAAAAATTCCCGAAGAAATGGCCAAGCAAAAAGAAAAACTTTTGGCCGGTTTGATTAAACATGGCTTGGTTAAAAAGAAAGCCGAGGACTTATGGAAATTAATCGAGCCATTTGCGGCTTACGGTTTTAACAAGGCCCATGCCGCGAGCTATGGCATGGTGGCCTATCAAACTGCTTATCTTAAAGCCAATTATCCGGCCGAGTACATGTCAGCTTTAATGACCGCAGAATCGGCCGATCTCGAAACGATTTCTGATGCCGTTAAAGAATGTCAACGTATGGGTATTGCGGTTTTGCCACCGGACATTAATGAGTCGCTACCAACCTTTACTTATATTGATGACAAGACTATTCGTTTCGGTTTGGTAGTGATTAAAAATTTGGGTAAGGAAGTGGTCGAGGCGATTGTGGCCGAGCGTCAGGCCAACGGCTTGTATAAAGATTTGGCGGATTTTGCTTCTCGTATTCACCATCGAGCTTTTAACAAAAAAGCTATCGAGGCCTTAACCAAAGTTGGAGCTTTGGATTGTTTTGGCGAACGCAAGTGTTTACTCGAAAACATGGAACAGATTTTGCATTTTAATAAGGAGTCAAAAGAAAAACAGGCCCAAAATCAAAGTTCGCTCTTTGATCTTTCGCCGGCTTTGGCCATGGAAAAATTAAAACTTCGTCCGAGTCCGCCGGCCGAAAAAATTGAATTGTTGGCTTGGGAAAAAGAATTGCTTGGTCTTTACATTAGTTCGCATCCTTACGACGATGCTGTTAAACAACTTGGCCAGTATTTAATGCCTTTAAAAACCCTTCAGGCCCAGCCAGAGAATTCTTTTGTAAAGTGCGGTGGTTTGATTTCCTCGGTGAAAACCATTGTTACCAAAAAAGGCGACAACATGGCTTTTGTGGAATTCGATGACAAAGACGGCAAGGCCGAAGTTATTGTTTTCCCCACGGTTTATTCGCAGTTTAGTAAATTGTTGGTGGAAGATCAGATTTTGTTGGTTTCGGCCAAGGTTTCGAGACGAGAAGGGGAGGAGGCCAAACTTTTGGCCAATAGTTTTGTGGTGGTTAACGATGGACGTTTGCCTGATTTGTTGGGCATGCTTCAAAGCAATCTTTGGGTTCCGGACGATCGAGGTTTGCCAGAAGTTAAAGCTGTAACTCCGGTGTCTAACCAACCTTCAAAAAATCTTTTGGCTCGAACTCTGCCGCCTAAAACTTCTAACAAGATTCAAATCACTTTGGTGGGTAAACCCGACCCTGAATTAATTGCTCGTTTGCGAGAATTATTTACGGCTTCACCCGGTTCAAAAAAAGTTTGTTTTGTCATTGACGCCGGCGGTGTTAAGAGAAACGTGACTACGGATTATTCTATCGATGTTAACCCCGAACTACTGGCCGAAGTTAAATCCCTGGTCGGACAGCAAAATGTTGTGGTATAATAAAGGGGAACTCGGTAACAATCGTTATCAAGATAAAAATTTTATTTTTTTCTTGACCACCTTTGTGCCAAAAAAATTTATGACCCCTGTAGCCAAAAAGAAAAAAATTACCACGGTAAGTAAAAAGCTTACCCCGCGCGAGGTTAAACCGAGTAAACCAACGTCTTTGCCCAATCCTTCTTTACGTCTTTATCGGCGCATCGCCGGGGTTTTTATTGTGGCAGTAGTGGCTTTGTTGGCCGTAGTGATTTTGCTTTCAACCACCAAGGCTGTGGTTCTGGTTACGCCAAAAGTTAATACTGTCCAATCATCTTTTCTTTTTGATGTGGTTAAAGAAGCGGCCAGCGAAGGTCAAATTATTGGGGTAATTACCGACCAAGTTTTCGAACAAACCAAAATTTTTCCAGTTGTTAGTGGTGAGCAGAAAGAAGTTTTAGATAAAGCTGGCGGTTTGGTTACTATCAAAAACGATTCTTCCAAAAATCAACCCTTGGTTGCCACTACACGTTTGTTGAGTTCTGGTGGTGTGCTTTTCCGCTTGGATAAGGGTGTTAATGTTCCAGCCGGTGGCAGTCTAGAAACTCAAGTTTATGCCGATCAGGTTGGTTCAATTGGCGATATCGGTCCAGATCAATTTACTATTCCAGGTTTAGCCACTTCGTTACAGTCACAAATTTACGCCGAAAGTGCTGTTGCTATGACTGGTGGTAAACGTTTGGTTTCCGTGGTTACTCAAGAAGAACTTGATATTAATGCCAGTCAACTTCAAGAAGAAATGGAAGTTTTTGCCAAAGATCAACTACGAACTTTAAGTAAGGCCGATTGGAGCGGTGAGGTTTTTTCTGTCGCGGTCTTGTCAAAAGTTAGCGATACCGAACCCGGTCAAGAAAAAGACGAAGTAACAATTTCTTTAAAAATAAAAGTTGCCGGAGTTTTCTTTAATGCCGATACTTTGAATGGTTTGGCCAGTGCCAAATTGTACCAAGAGCTTGAAGACGGTTTTGTTTTTAAAGATTCTGATCAGAATCTTTACAGTTCTGATCCAGGGGAAGGTTCTTTGGTTTTAGAGGTAATTGACGCCAATAGTCAGTATGGCATAGCACAAATGCGGGCCAATCTTGAAAAACAAGCCATAGTTTCCAATACCCACCAATTACTCCAACCGGAATTATTAGTTGGCAAAAGCGCAGCCGAGGTAAAAAGTTTTTTGGTCTCAGCTGGTTTGGCCGACGATGTTTCGGTCTGGATTTTTCCGCCGTGGATTGGCAAGATTCCCGCCATGGTTGATCATGTGACAGTCGAAGTGAAAGATTAAAATCAAAAAAAGATGTCGTAACCGGCATCTTTTTTTTGATTTTATTTTTTTTCGGGACCGTGTAGGCTAGTTGGTCCGATCGGATCAACTAGCCTACACGTTTCAAACTCACATTTGACACCCGTATTGTCACCTTCTATACTGATAACATCACCAAGACAGAGATCACATTTATTCGAAACCGGTTTACAGAGACCAAAAGCCGCGGCTGAAAGCTTTTGGAACCAAAAGGGCGAGTAAATACCAGCTCTCGAGTGATAAACCAAAAATCGAGTGATTCTGTTTGCCAAAAAAATAAACAGAATAATTCGGGTGGAACCCCCTGCATACGCGGGGCCCGAGGATTATTATTAATCGTCGGTTTTTTATTTTTCGGATGAACCGAAAAATAAAAAATCGTAATCAAAAAATATGGACAAAGAAAATTTGGAAAAAATGCGTCACTCTTGCGAGCATGTTTTGACCATGGCCATGATGCGATTGTGGCCGGGAAAAATTAAAGCCGCCATGGGGCCGGCTACCGAAGAAGGTTTTTATTTTGATTTTGATACGGATCTTAAAATTTCCGCAGAGGATTTTGTTAAGATCGAAAAAGAGATGACTGAAATTATTAAAGAAGATTTGTCGATTATTAAAGACGAGATGACTGTCGAAGAGGCCAAGAAATTTTTTAGCGGTAATACTTACAAAGATAACGAATATAAACATGAATGGCTTGATGCCATAGCCGCTCGGGATGAAAAAGTTAGCGTCTATTGGTTGGGTAAGAAAGGCCAAGATATGCCGCAAACTTTTGTGGATATCTGTTCCGGGCCGCATGCCGAATCGACGGGGAAAATCGGCCCATTTAAATTACTCAAAACCGCCGGCGCTTATTGGCACGGGGATGAAAAAAATAAAATGTTGACCAGGATTTATGGTACGGCTTTTGAAAGCCAAAAAGATCTCGATGATTATTTGACCATGCTCGAAGAAGCCAAAAAACGCGATCACAAAATTTTGGGACCAACCCTTGATCTGTTTACTTTTTCCGACTTGGTTGGCGCTGGATTGCCGCTCTGGACACCGCGTGGCACAATTTTACGCAACGTCCTCGATGAATTTGTTTGGCGGCTACGTTCCAGGCGTGGTTATGAGAAAGTGGAAATTCCACACATCACCAAAAAAGACCTTTACATTACCAGCGGCCATTGGGAAAAATTTAAAGATGAACTTTTCCGTATCACCACCCGTGAAGGTCATGAATTTGCCATGAAGCCCATGAACTGTCCGCACCACACTCAAATTTACGCCCGCCAGCTTTGGAGTTATCGCGATCTGCCACAGCGTTACGCCAACACCACCACTTGTTATCGCGACGAACAAAGCGGTGAGCTCTCTGGTATTTCTCGCACCCGCGCTTTTTCGCAAGACGACGCTCACGTTTTTTGTCGCATGGACCAAACCAAAGAAGAATTTTTGAAGATCTGGGACATTGTCCACGAATTTTATCCGACTTTTGGTTTTTCGTTGCGGGTTCGTTTGTCTCTTCATGATCCGGCTCATCCGGAAAAATATTTGGGCGATAAGGATAACTGGGCCAAAGCTGAAAGTATTTTGCACGAAATAATCGACGAGAAAAAAGTCGATTGGTTTGAAGGTGTTGGCGAGGCGGCTTTTTACGGCCCTAAACTCGACTTTATGGCCAAGGACGCCATTGGCCGTGAATGGCAAGTTGCCACAATCCAACTCGACATGAACATGCCAGAGCGTTTTGATCTCACTTGTATCAACGAAGCCGGCGAAAAAGAAAGAATCGTTATGATTCACGCCGCCATTATGGGTTCGATCGAGCGTTTTCTCTCGATTCTTATTGAACATACCGCCGGCGCTTTTCCGATGTGGCTCGCCCCTGTTCAGATTCGTCTCGCAACCGTAAGCGACAGCTTTGTGCCGTTTGCCGTCGATCTCTTGGCTAAACTCAAAGCCGCCGGCGTTCGTGCCGAGCTTGACGCCGGTGATGAAAAAGTTGGTAAAAAAATTCGTAACGCCGCCATGATGAAAATTCCCTGGACCATCGTTATTGGTGCCAAAGAAGCCGAAGGTGGCGATTTCAAAATCAATGTTTTTGGTCAAGAAGAAGATTTGGTAGTTTCAGCCGCGGATTTGGTGGGGAAGGCTGTGGAGACCGGCAAAATACCAGAATAACCACGTTCGTAGAGACAGGGCACTGCCCTGTCTCTCGAATACAATAATATGTCCGACGAACTAATCGACGTTGTCGACGAAAACAATCAACCAAATGGAGAACAAAAAATGAAAAGTCTGGCCCATCAAGACGGTTCATGGCACCGTAGTGCTCACATTTGGCTTTACAATTCTCGCGGCGAGATTCTTTTGCAATTAAGAGCTAAAGATAAACTTTTGGCACCTGACTGCTGGGATGTTTCCGCGGCCGGCCACGTGGCGGCCGGCGAAGATCCGTTGACTTCTGGATTGCGCGAACTTGAAGAAGAGATTGGCGTAAAAACCGAAAAAGAAAGTCTGGAATTTTTTAGAATTCTTCGCCGTGAGGCTTTGCCCGACGCCATTCCTAATAATGAATTCTATTACATTTATTTTTTACCGTTTTCCGGCCGAGCCGAAGATTTGAAAATCCAGCTCGAGGAACTTCAGACTGTTCGTCTCTTTACCATAAAAGAAATCCGTGACAGTCTCAAAAACAATCGTGTCAAATTCGCTCAAGCCGATGATTATTGGAAAGAAATTTTAAACGAAATCGAGACAAGAACCAGGGAATAATTTTTATCTAT
The DNA here is from genome assembly GCA_003511125.1 of Candidatus Uhrbacteria bacterium. Lineage (GTDB taxonomy): Bacteria > Patescibacteriota > Patescibacteriia > UBA9934 > GWF2-40-263 > UBA12403. The sequence goes on along the minus strand of DOJV01000008.1, from coordinate 6,511 downwards.
CTATGGGAGAAAAACAAACTTTTGTAACAGACGCCGAAGATAATTTGTTTGAACAAAGAATTCGACAATGGGAAAAAGACGAGGCGGCGCCTTTTGAAGGTTGGAATTTTTCATATCTTGATGGACGTTGGGAAGAAGAGCAAGTGAATCTTGGGTACGAAGACAGAGCCAAAGAACTTTTGGCAACAGCATCTTCTGGTCTCGATATTGGTACGGGCGGCGGTGAGAGACTTTTGTTAATGCAACCATTACCGGGCGATATGCAAGCGGTTGAATTTTGGCCGCCAAATTTTGCTGTCGCCAAAGAAAGGTTGGAACCGCTGGGCATTCAGGTACACTCAGCTGATTCCGAAAAACCTCTTCAACTCGGAGGCGCGTCATTTGATGTGATTATCAATCGTCAAGCTTCTTTTATTTCGTCTGATGTGGCCCGTTTGTTAAAGGAAAACGGAGTTTTTATTACTCAGCAAGTTAGTGGAGATAACCTGGCTGATTTAGCTGCCGAATTTGGTGGACAGGTTCCTTTTCCTGAATGGCAATTTAAAAAAGTTCGCGAATCTTTAATACAGGCGGGATTGAAAATTGAACGAGCCGAAGAATGGGTCGGGCACATGTTTTTTAAAGATGTCGGAGCGCTGGTGTATTTTTTGAAAAATGTACCCTGGGTAGTTCCGAATTTTTCCGTTAAAAAATTTCGTCAGATTTTAATTCGTCTTCAAGAAAAACTTGATCGAGGCGAAAAATTAGTCTACACCCAAAAACGATTTTTAATCGAAGCTTCAAAAAAATAATCCTCCATCCCTATCCCCTTAACCCCTATCCCCTAAAACCTACTTATGACCATCACCCTCTGCTCCAGCGCCAAATTCTTCGACCGTTTACCGGCCATCAAAGACTCTCTCGAAGCACACGGACACACCGTCTTACTACCAAGCATGATTGATTATCATTATTTGGTCGAAGACGCTTTGACTAAAATTCACCACGATTTGATTCGTGAGCATTTCAACAAGATTGAAAAATCGGATGCTATTTTTGTCGCCAACTTTGAGAAGAACGGGGTTCTTGGTTATATTGGCGGTAATACTTTTTTGGAAATCGGTTTGGCTTTTTATTTAAGAAAGCCAATTTATCTTTTAAACGAGTTGCCGGAGAAAATTGGTTATCAAGAAGAGTTGTTGGCTATGCAGCCGGTGGTCATTGGGGAAGATTGGAACAAAATCTTAAATTAGTTTTCTATGAGGCGTATTCATCCAGAGCAACAGTGCGTTATTGAAGAAATGGCGGCCAAGGAAAAAGAGAAGAAGTTTGTGCAAGCCGTCGAGGCTCTTCCGGAGCCTGTTTGTGCTCACGATAAGGCTTTTATACTTTTGGTTTATAAGGGGTTGCGGCCGGGAATGATTTTGCCACTTAAGCTATTTTCTTTGCCGCCCGGCGCGGAGCGTCGCGGCCCAACGGTTGAAGAACTGATGGTTTATAATCAAACACGGTCGGTTTGTTCTGAGTTTGGTATAGTTGCCGAGCCTGTTGAAAGCCCGTTTTTTCCAAACGATGATGAAAGTGAAGATTTTTGTAAACATCTTATTATTGCCAAAAATCAAGAGACGGTCGATCAGTTTATGAAGCCTTGGAAAAAATTTGTTCACCCAGACGAACAAGGTCGTGACCCAGAAGACGAGAGACTTATTGGCTATCTGATGGGTTTCCCTCCAACCGCGGTTAATGCCTATACCGAGCTTGTTCGTGATCACACTCCGGAGAACAAACAACGACTGCTTCTTGATATGGCGACCCTTCCAGATGAGCTTAAACAACAAGACTACATGGCGTTTGCTGCGCTCGCACTCTCGAAAGGCAACTGGAAAAATGAGCTGAACACCATTAGGAGTTGGGCTAAGGAGGTGAAAAGAATGTCGCCGAGTATTTACAATTCCGCGGTTGGTGCTTATAGAAAAATTTTGGAAGGAAGCGAATTAGAAGCAGGGAAGCGTGAGGCGGCCTAAGCAGTTAATTTTCGGAGATTGAAAAATCGTAAGTTCCAAGCGCGTAAGCACCAAGCTCCAAGAAGGAGACATCTTCTTAAAGGAAGAAACAACCATCTTGGTACTTGGAACTTAATAACAATATGCTGGTTTTTTTTGTCTTGACTTTTTAGTTCAAAAGTCGTAATATTTGGATTATAAAATATATCCTATGACTAATAATCGCACCGAAGATTTGGTCGCCTTGTTTTTCTCGACCCATCGTTTAATCCACGAAAAATTTTGGTCTAAGAGTGAAAAGAATCCGGTTTCTTTTTTGCGACTACGGGCCCTTTTCTGTGTAGCTCACAATCAAAAAACTACCATGTCGAACATTACCGAAGAATTGTGTATCACACCTTCGTCGGCAACTTCGTTAATCGATAATTTGGTCGAAGAAGGTTTTTTGGAAAGATTTGCCGAAGCTTCTGATCGTCGAGTTGTTTGTCTAAAGATTACAAACAAGGGCCAAAAGATTTTAGACGAGGGCCGAGAACAAATGTCCAATCACTTAAAAGAAGTTTTGTCCCATTTGAATCTCGAAGACCAAGAAACTATTATTAAAATTTTAGAAAAACTTAATCAGGTTTACCAAACCTCATAATTTGTTAAAACAGAAACAGTCTTAAATTTATGAAACTAAAAAAATCAGTAATAATCGTTGGTGGAATCGTCGTGGTAGCAGTGGCTATTGGTGCTTTTTTCTTGTTTAGAAAACCCGTTCAACAAGAAATTGTGACAGCTCAAGTTGAAGTCGGGACGCTTGTTCAAACCGTTGACGCCAACGGTGTTCTAGAATCGCTCGATAAAGTTGATTTGGCTTTTGGTACCAGTGGCACGGCCGGGGTGATTTTGGTCGAGGTCGGCGACGACGTGCATGCCGGCGATCTTTTGGCCACTCTTGATTTGGCCAAACTGGAAGCCGATCGCGCCAGCGTTTGGCAGACGGTCGAGATTGCTCGGGCCAATTTGTCGCAAAAACTAGCCGGCTCAACCAGTGAGGCCGTGGCCGTAGCCGAAGCGGCTTTGGCTTCTGCTCAAGCCTCTTTGACCAGCACCGAGGCCACAACAGCCGCGGCCGTAACCGAGGCCGAAGTTATTTTAAATTCTACCGAAGAAGATTTGGAAAATGTAAAACTCGATAACGCCGAAGATTTGGTCGGGGCTTATGCCGACCTTTTTCAAGAACTCCGCGATGCGGCGATTACTGTTCGTTCGGCTTTATCCGAAGCCGACGAAGTTTTAGGAATTGATAACACCATGGCTAACGATGATTTTCAAGACGTCCTTGGAGCCAACGATTGGCAATCTTTAAACTCGGCAAAAAATGCTTACAACATTGCCAAAAAAAGTCGTGATGCCGCCGAAGACGCGGTTTACGCCTTGAGTCCATCTTCAACAAATTCGACCGTCGAAGCTGCCGAGGGTTTGGTTAAGACTGCTTTGAACGATACTGCGCTTGTTCTCCTTTATGTTCGCCGAACCCTTGATGGCACTAATATCGATACTGCTGATTTTTCGTCGGCCGATTTGGCGACTCTCGAGGCCGCCATTGATACAACTCGCAATGGCGTGCAAACTGTCGAGGAAGCTCTGCTTGCGGTTAGACAAACCATCGATCAACTTGAAATTACCAACGCCAGCGAACTCACGACCGCCGAGAATTTGGTTAAAAAATATCAGGCAGCTTTGGCTAGTGCCGAGGCCAGTGCTACTTATTCGGTGGCGGTTAAACAATCGGCTTTGGCCGAGGCCGAGGCTGGTTTGAATCAAGTTATGGCCTTGCCGCGTCCGGTTGATTTGGCGGCGCTCGAGGCCGCGGTTAGTCAAGCCGAAGCAAATTACGGCGAGGTCCAAACCCGTTTTGTTAACGCTCAAATTTTTACGCCGATTGCCGGCAAGGTGACTAAAATTGATTTTGAACGCGGCGAGCAGGTCGTGGCCAACACCCCGGTTTTAACCGTGCAAACCACCACCTCGCAATTCCAAATTGCCGCCAATATTTCCGAGACTGATATTTCCAAGATTGCTCTTAATAATCCGGTCGAGATTACTTTCGATGCTTTTGGTGGCGACCAGAAATTTACCGGTCTAGTTGGTAAAATCGATCCGGCAGAAAAAGTTATTGAAGGTGTGGTTTATTACAAGGTCACCGTTTATCTCGAAGATTCTGTCGAGTCAATTAATTGGAAAACCGGTATGACTGCCAACTTATCAATTCTAACCGTGCAAAAAGATGATGTTTTACGAGTTCCTCAACGAGCGGTTTTGGAACACTCCGGTGGTGGTAAATATGTGCGCTTGCCGGATGGCAATGATTTTGTCGAACAAGATGTCAAAGTCGGTTCTCGTGGCGACGACGGTTGGACCGAGGTTTTTTCCGGGTTGACCGAGGGTCAAACTGTGATTACCAGTATTAGATAATATGCCTTTGATCGAACTCCACAATGTCGGTAAAAATTACGAAAACGACGGAGTAGTAACACCAGCCCTGGCTGGCGTTACTTTGAATATTGAAGAGGGTGAATTTGTGGCCCTAATGGGGCCGTCGGGTTCTGGAAAATCCACACTTATGCACATTCTTGGTTTTCTTGATCACCTAACCGAAGGTGAATATCGTTTTAAAGGTGAGGATGTTTCGAATCTAGAAAAAGACGCTTTGGCCATGCATCGTCGCAAAGATGTCGGGTTTGTTTTTCAGTTTTTTAATTTGTTGGCCAAATCTTCGGTTTTGGAAAATGTTATGTTGCCGTTAATTTATGCCGAAGTGCCCAAAGCCGAAAGAATAAAGTTGGCCACCAAAGCCTTGGAATCAGTCGGCCTTGGTCATCGTCTAAAACATCTTTCTAACCAACTCTCCGGTGGCGAGCGTCAACGTGTAGCCATTGCTCGAGCTATTGTTCATAATCCGGCAGTGATTTTTGCTGATGAGCCGACTGGTAACCTGGACACCAAATCCGGCGAGGCGATCTTGAAGATTTTTCACGATCTGCACAAAGCTGGACATACCATTATTATGGTTACCCACGAACTCGAGGCCGCGGAAAATGCCGAACGTATCGTTAAAATTCGCGACGGAAAAGTTATCTCTGACACCAAAAATCACCAGCGTCGTTTTGGTGCTTATCATAAATAATTATGCGTTTTTTTGATCTTATTGCCACTTCGGCCGAATCTTTGCGCCGTAACAAGTCGCGGTCATTTTTAACGATTCTTGGCGTGGTTATTGGTATTGCCGCGATTATTATTGTTATGGCTTTGGGGAAGGGTGCGCAAAATCTTATTTTGAGTGAGGTTCAAAGTATTGGTTCCAAAACTATTGCTGTGGCTCCGGGTCGGCACCCCAACGGTCTGTCTGACATGGCGGCAATTTTTACCGACTCTCTAAAACAGCGCGATGTTGAGCTTTTGCAAAAAAAAGAAAATGTTCCTCATCTGGCGGCAATTATGCCTTTGGTTTTCGGTAGCCAAGCTGCTTCTTTTGAAAACAATTCCTATCGTCCGACCATTTACGGCGTCACCCCACTTTTTTCCGAGATCTACGATACTTATCCCGAGCAAGGTGAAATGTTTACCGATGACGACGTAAAAAACCAAAATTCAGTTTTAGTCATTGGTTCGAAAATTAAAGAGGAACTTTTTGGCGATAACGATGCTGTTGGTCAAAAAATAAAAATTAGTAATCAGAGTTACCGTGTTGTTGGAGTTTTGGGTAAAAAAGGCCAGTCCTCATTTGTTAATTTTGATGAGGCAATTATCATGCCTTACACTGTGGCCCAAAAACAAATTTTCGGCATTAAATATTTGAATCGTCTGGTTGTTCAAGCTGATGACGAAGTTAATGTTGCCCAAACCGTCGAAGACATTACTATTACCTTACGCGAGGCTCACGGAATCACCGATCCTGAGAAAGATGATTTTTTTGTCGAGACCCAAGAACAAGCCATGGAAACTGTTAGCTCGATTACGGATATTTTGACTTTGTTTCTAGTGGCCATGGCCGCCATTTCACTTTTGGTTGGCGGTATCGGTATCATGAATATCATGCTGGTTTCGGTTACCGAACGTACTCGGGAAATCGGTTTACGCAAAGCCGTTGGCGCGACTTATAGCGAAATCTTGAGCCAGTTTTTGACCGAGGCGGTTATGCTGACAGTTTTCGGTGGCTTGATTGGTATTGTTTCTGGCCTTGTTGTTTCCACCCTGGCTGCTTGGGTTCTTGGACAATTTGTCGCCGGCTGGGAACCACAATTGCCGTTGAACGGTGTCTTCCTAGGCTTCGGTGTGGCCACGATTATTGGTCTGACCTTCGGCATCTATCCAGCCCGCCATGCCGCGAAGTTAGATCCGATCGAGGCGTTGAGGTACGAGTGATAAGCTCCAAGTTCCAAGCACCAAGCTCCAAGAAGGATAATAATTTTTTTAAAAAATAGATTTTGTTTTGGCGCTTGGAACCTGAAATTTAATTATTACTTAGATCCTGCGTGAAA
>DOJV01000004.1:24279-26865 GCA_003511125.1 Candidatus Uhrbacteria bacterium | reverse complement strand
GATCATGATTTTAACAGAACTGTTCGGGTTCTGTACGCACCGATCGCCGATCCTACACACAAATATTATGCCAAGGAAGGTGGCACAATTGATTTTTTAACAGAACATCTTGCCAAGGCTTTTAAAGAAAAAGGGATTATTATCAAAAAAGCTGCTTAATGTAAAAACTCCGACCAGGGTCGGAGTTTTTCTTTTTCCAAATTTTTGCTAAAGTACCCCCATATGTTTGAGGTCCTCAAAACTAACGGAAACGCTCGCCGCGGTCGTCTAACTCTGCCACACGGCGTAGTTGAAACTCCGGTTTTCATGCCGATCGCCACCAAAGGCGCGGTTAAGACGCTTTCAAGCACGGACATGGAAAAGCTCGGGGCTCAGATTTTGCTTTCGAATACTTATCATCTTTTGCTCCGTCCCGGGCTCGAGGGAATCAAAAAACATGGCGGCCTCCACAAGTTTATGAACTGGTCGAAGCCGATTTTGACTGACAGTGGTGGCTATCAGGTTTTCAGTTTGTCGAAACTGAACAAAACGACCGAGGAAGGTGTAACTTTCCAATCTCATATCGACGGCACAAAAATCAATCTGACTCCGGAACTTTCGATGGAAATGCAAACCGCCATTGGTTCGGACATCATCATGCAATTCGATGACGTTGCCGCCGGCGGCGCTGATCGTGAGCGACACGAGGCGGCCATGGAACGATCATTGAGGTGGGCGGAACGGTGTCGCGTTGCGTTAATTGTTGGAGCAAAAAATTTTTTGCCCCAACAATTCGGAATTATTCAGGGTGGTACGCATGTGGATTTGCGCGAACGTTCGCTCGCCGGTCTCGCTGAAATCGGTTTCGATGGCTACGCCATCGGCGGCCTCTCGGTCGGCGAACCGCGAGAAGAGGCTTATCGCATCGTTGATAAAATCGCGCCGCAGATGCCGGTCGATAAGCCGCGCTATTTTATGGGCGGCGGTATGCCCGAGGAGATTGTTCATTATGTCCGTGCCGGTGTTGATATGTTCGACTGTGTTTTACCGACTCGAAACGCTCGTCACGGCACACTCTTCGTTTGGAACATCGATCCAGAGAATTGGCAACCGCTCGCAGGCGAAGAAAATTCCGAGTTCTATTCACAACTTCACATCACCAACGAAAAATTCTCTTTCGACGAAGGCCCGATCGATCCGTTTTGCGATTGCGAGACTTGTCAGACGACGTCGAAAGCGTACTTGCGACATTTGTTCCAGGTTCAGGAAATTTTGGCTTTGCGTTTGGCTACCGTGCATAATGTTCGGTTTTATATTAGAATGATGGAGAGGGTTAGGGAGGTAGGGAGGTAGGGGGTGGGTTGGAGGATTTTTTTCTGCTTTTTTATGGGACTTGGTTTAATTAGAACAAATAACGATTTGATTGTTTGGAGGAAGTCGATGAATTTGGTAGTTTTGGTTTATGAAGTTACTCGGGATTTTCTAAAATACGAAATCTATGGGCTTTCTTCTCAAATAAGACGAAGTGCTGTTTCGATTCTTTCAAATATTTCTGAAGGCCGACGGCGAGGAAGTCACAAAGAGTTTCAAAGGTTCTTAAGGTTTGCCTTTGGTTCTGCGGCCGAGTTAGAGACTCAACTTGAAATTGTTTCAAGACTACAATACGGGGACAAAAATAAACTTAAAGAAGCCCAAAACCTCTTAGAAGAAATTTTAAAAATGCTAAACAAAATGACCCAACCCACACCATCCACTTCTACCTCCCTACTTCCCTCATCCCTACCTCTCTACTTATGAAAAAACTTTTCGAAAAACTCATCCAACTAAAAGCCAAACAGGTGATAAAAAAATTCAAACCCCGAATTGTCGCCATTACTGGTTCAGTTGGCAAGACCTCGACTAAGAACGCTATTGCCGCGGTTTTGAAAACCAAATTTAGTGTTCGGGTGGCCGAAGAGAATTATAACAACGAGTTTGGTGTGCCTTTCGCAATTCTTGGCGCCAAAAGTCCCGGTCGTTCGCCGCTTGGTTGGCTCAAACTTTTGTTGAAGACAGAAAAATTTTTCCCAGAGATTTTGGTTTTGGAATTCGGAGCCGATCAGCCTGGCGATATCTCTGCACTCTGCGATTTGGCGGCGCCCGAGATTGGAGTGGTGACAGCTATTACTCCGGTTCATGTAGAAAATTACGGTTCGGATATTGACGGACTGGTTGCTGAAAAAAGAGTTTTAATCGAACGATTAAAAGCCAACGGTTTGGCAGTTTTAAATGGTGATGACGATCGTGTTCGCGGTATGGCTATGAAAAGCCAGGCGCCGATTTTGACTTATGGCGTTAACTCGAGCGATGTTCAGGCCAGCAATTTCGCTCTCGAAACTCTTAAAGATTTTTCTTTTGAACACGGCGAGACTTTTGCCACTTTGGGTTTTCATGTCCGAGCCAAAGATCAGGATTTTGATGCGGCTTTAAAAAACGCCCTCAGTCGTACCCAGGTTTTGTCGGCCTTGGCAGCGATCGCTGTTGGTCAATATCTCGGACTGACTTCAGAAGAAATGCTTAAGGGTCTTCTGACGCTCGAACCGGTTAAGGGACGCTTAAATCCTGTCC
>DOJV01000004.1:7920-24241 GCA_003511125.1 Candidatus Uhrbacteria bacterium | reverse complement strand
TGCGTCGGCGAAAAATCTCGAGACACCGCCCGCGGTGCTCTCGAAGCCGGCATGAATCAAAATCAAGTTCGCGAGTTTTCAAATTCCATCGACGCCGGCCGTCACCTTGATCAAGAAATCAAACAAGGCGACATTGTCCTCATCAAAGGCTCGCAAAGCGCGCGCATGGAAAAAGTTGTGAAAGACATCATGGCCGAACCGTTGCGAGCAGGTGAGTTGTTAGTGCGGCAGTACGGGAAATGGGTGGAGTGATTGGGCGGAAATGTCTAATTTCTAATTTTTAATTTCTAATGTTGGAGGTTTTTTTAAATTTAAAATCCATAATTAGAAATTAGGAATTTAAAATTAGACATTAAAAAAACAGAGCGGCCTGTCGTGGGCTGCTCTTTGAGTTTCGGCCGAGTGTGGCCTTAGCGGAAGAGACAGAGAGAGGTCTCGACCGGCTGATCGCTATCGTCTGGCCGATTGCATTTCCAGCGACTGTGGGTGTAGTCGGTGGCGCTGGCGAGCCAGCTCTTGAAGAAATTCCAGCCCGCGTTTTTGCGCAAACGCGCGTGTTCGATTTCGGCCCGGACCTTTCGATTCTCAGCCTCTGTGACTTGTCGTTCGAGAGAATCGGCGGCGAGCCTGGATGGTTCGATGATTCCACGGAAGTCGGAGTAGGTCGCGGGGTCTGGTGGGTACTGGAGCGGACGGACGGCTTCGCGCCAGCTGTTGCAGGCTTGTTCGTAGTTTGCGTAGTTCATGGTCATCTGGCTGTGCAGGCCCATGTCGGCGTCGGTGAGGAAGCCGAGGTGGTGGGCGAGCTCGGTGCGGAAGATCAGGAAAACGCAGAAGATCGTGCTGAAGATTACCAGAACTAGTGAACGCCCTGGTTTCATCGGAGATAGAATGCCAGGGAGAGAAGTAGACCGACGACGACTGATCCGATGATCACGAGACTCAGCGAGGGGCCGTCGTTAAGGGACGAGGTGTTGGGGAAACCGCTTTTGGGGGCAGGTTTTTCGGCAGGCATGGCTGTCACACTCCTTTCGGGATAAGAGTTTGAACCAAACGCCAAATTATAAGGGTCTCTTTTTTGTAAAAAGTCAAGACAAGAAGTTTTTGAACCAGGATTTTTAGGATTTTGGTGATTGGCAGGATTATTGGATTGGTTGTTTTTTTTGGGGGTTAAAAAATATAGAGCAAAATAAAAAAAAGCCGCCCACCAGTTGTGGGCAGGGAGACGACTCGTGGTGGACGGTGCGCGCTAGTTTTCCCGGGTGCGGCGGAAGTCTTGTTCGAGTGCTCTTCGCCACCGCCGGCGATCCTTGGCAGAACCTCCCCGTTTGAACCAGCCGATCGCGCCGACGCGAGTCACCGGCCATCGGTCTTCCACCGGTGTGGCACAAGACGTTGACCAGGAGGTCGCGGTTGTCGATCACGAACATCTGTTTGTCCGTAGAGATGTCTTTGGTGTGGATCGGGAGTCTGAGGAACCCCACGGGCGGATATCCCTCTCCGGTTGGTCTGGCCTTGATGACTTCGGGCATGCTTGGGCCTCCTTGGCCGCGAGGTGAGCTCTGTCAACGACAGATTGAATCAATAATAAAACCGCAAGCGTTTAACTTGCGGTTTTATTGGTGACCTCACGGGGAATCGAACCCCGGTTTGCGCCGTGAGAGGGCGCCGTCCTAACCGCTAGACGATGAGGCCAGGTTGGAATTTTCAAATTATCAAATTTTCCAATTAGGGCTTGATTATGATAAGGGAAAAATGGAAAAGTGTCAATTGTTTATTTTGATAATATTTGACAAAGCGGTAATTTAATTGTATGATATCATCATAACATCATATCATATGTCAACTATTTCCGTTCCCTTAACTCAAACCCTGGAATCGTTTATTGAGCGCACGGTAAAACGCGGCGCGGCTTCAACTAAAGCCGAGGTTGTGCGCCAGGCTTTGTCGCGCTATGCCGAGGAAGAAGCCATTGTCGCGGTTTTGCGCGCCCAGCAAGAGTGTAAAGACGGCAAAGAAGTTCGTGGAAATCTTCGAGAAATTTTAAAACAAATCTAGTTGAATATGGAGGTTTCTTTTTCTCCTTCTTTTCTTAGTTTTTTTCGTGTGTTGTCTAAACAATTGCAAGAGGAAACTTTAGAAAAGATCGATTTGTTTTCTGACATTAAAAATCATCAGGCCTTGAAAGTTCATAAATTAAAAGGCCGACTGTGTGGTTGTTATTCATTTTCAGTAAATTATCATATTCGTATTGTCTTCGAATTTATCGGAAAACCGCGTCGGGCTTATTTATTGTCAATCGGAGATCACGAAGTTTATAATTAAATTATTAAAAAATATTCGCGGCGGTGAATATTTTTTTGTTGGAAGAATTTTTGGTTTACAAAGATTACGTTATAAAAAAGCCGCGTCTCGAAAGACGCGGGGAGGGAGGTCGGCGACTAGCCGACAGGAAAGAGTCTTCTAGGCGTTGCACGGGCTGGGTATCAGACGGTTGAGAGTCGATGTGACTCCCTTGTTCCAGATTCCGCCATCGAAGTTGGGGCCGGCCTTGATCAACTGTGCGCGACGCAAGATTAGGGCACCTCTGCCTGAATCGGAGACGGCGACGACGCTCATGGGGCGAGCGAGCCACTTGTCGTCGAGCAGGTGGTCTTCGAGATCCTGCGGGATTGGGTCTTCGCCGAGAAAGAAGGTTCTTTCGAACTCGATGTGGAGTTGCTTGAGGATTTCGACGATGCCGGAGTTGGTGATCACCGTGACGGTGGTCACCTCGGTCAGTTCAGCTTGTTCCACGATGAGCTGGTGGTAGTGGGCACAGACGTCGTTCAGAATGCCGTTGACGATGATGAGGACTACTCGCATGGTGTGTCTCCTGTGGTTGGGGTCTGTTGGTTGAAGGTTCGGTAGGGAATGAGGCTGACGAGAGCTTGCTCGATGCCGTTGGTCAAGACCCCGTTGTCGAAGTCTGGGCCGAGGATTTCGATTTGTCGGGAGCGTAGTCCTTGAGCGCCGGCACCAGTCTCGGTGACCGCGACGACGCTCATAGGCTTGGCGCGCCATTTCTCGTCGAGCAGAAGATTGACGAGCCACTGATCCAGCGGAGTGTCGCCGAGGACGAAGGTGATTTGGACTTCGATCTCGGGGTTGTTCTGGACCACGACGACATCGTTGGGGTCCTGAGTAACGAAGAAGTTTTGACACAACAGGAGTGCTCGATTTTCGATGAACTCGCGGAGTCTCGTGGTCTCGCGGTTTTCTGGATCACCACTGACGATGATGAGAATGATGGAAGTCAAGTGAACTTTCCTCCAACTCCGGGTGGGGTGAAAAACCCGGAAGAGGGGCAGAGTAGCTGAATTAAAGAAAAAAGTCAAGGATCGGTTTTTTAGGTTGACCGATTTTCTTTTATCGTTTAAGGTTTTAATACCTTCGGAGGTGTTTTGTGTCCAAGAACGAATTCCGTGTCGGAGAGTCAGTTCTGCTTACTGTCGTCCCGCCGTCTCGGTGCGGTGTACATGTGGGTCAGGTGGTGCGCTGGCGGATCGAAAGTTCTGATTTTGTGCTGACCGAACCCAGAAACGGCACGACGGTTGCGGTCTTCTCGCAAGGTCATTTGGTCTTCATCATCAGTTTCCGACCGACAACTGTTGGTACTTTCGAGATCAAGATGAATATTGGTCACTATCCGGTTCGAGTTTCTCGAATCTACCGCGTGGTGGCTAATCCGGCCTTTTCCATGCTGGCCAGCCTGAGTTTTGCTCCGCGCTCGCCTATTATTCACCAGTCGCTCTCGCGCAACCCACCAACTCTTCACGACAATGACGACGATCCGTGCCCGGTAACCGAAGAAGTCGTGCCCGCCATCCACGACATCGAACCGGAAACCAAGCCGGCCGACTCGATCCGCGAAAGCAGACAAGGCTCCCGCTTCGCGCGTTCGAATACGATCTTTTATCTGCTCTTCGCGATCATGGTCCTGGCCGCGGTCGTCTCGTATTTCTGGTGGTGCGGCAAGTTCTAGCCGGCCACAAAAACTTCGGACTCGAATTACTCGAGTCTTTTTTCTTGACCTTTTCCCATAAATCAGCTACAATTCGCGCGTATTTTATGTTAATCAACAATCAAATCCGAAACATTGCCATTATTGCTCACGTTGATCACGGAAAAACCACCTTGGTTGACGCGCTTTTGAAGCAATCAAATACTTTTCGCGACGCCGAGGCTATGGGCACAACCATCATGGATTCCAACGAATTGGAGCGCGAACGCGGAATTACTATCTTTTCGAAGAACGCTTCGATCAAATGGAAAGATGTCAAAATTAATATTGTCGACACCCCCGGGCACGCCGACTTTGGTGGCGAGGTTGAGCGGATTATGAACCTGGTTAACGGTTGTCTTTTGCTTGTCGATGCCAAAGAGGGTCCCATGCCGCAAACCAAATTTGTTTTGCGCAAAGCCCTCGACGCCGGCCACAAAATTATTGTGGTCATTAACAAGATCGATAAAAAAGATGCTCGTCCGGATTGGGTTTTGAATAAAACTTTTGATCTGTTTGTCAACCTTGGTGCTAGCGACGAACAAACCGATTTTCCGGTTTTGTACGCTTCGGCTGTGAACGGCGTGGCCGGGTTTGAAGCCGATATTTCAAAAATGACCGGAGTGACCGATTTGTTAGATACTGTGATTGAAAAAATTGCGCCACCAGAAGGTGACGCCAAAAAACCTCTCCAGATTTCCATTGTCAATTTGCAATACGATAATTACAAAGGCCGAATTGCCATTGGTCGAATTATTAATGGCTCGGTTCGTAACGGCCAAAACGTGGCTCACATTAATCGCGACGGCGTAATCAAAAACACTCGTTTGACCGCGGTTCAGGTTTTTGATGGTTTGGGTCGAGCCGAAGTCGAAGAAGCCGGCGCCGGCGAAATTGTGGCGATTTCCGGTATCGAAGGTGTACAAATCGGCGAGACCATTACTGATCCGGAAAACCCCGTCGCTTTGCCGGTTACCGCGATCGAACAACCAACTGTCAAAATGACTTTTGGTGTTAACACCTCACCTTTTGCCGGTCGTGAAGGTCAGTTTTCCACCTCGCGTAATATCAAAGAACGTTTGGAGCGTGAACTTTTAAACGACGTGGCTTTGCGAGTTGAACCGAGCGAAATCGACAGCCGCTTTGTGGTTTCTGGTCGCGGCGAACTCCATCTAGCCATCTTGATCGAAAAAATGCGCCGCGAAGGTTACGAGTTCGAAGTCTCTCGCCCCCAAGTTATTTTTCACGAAGAAAACGGCGCCAAAACCGAACCTTACGAAACAGTTTCCATCGAGTGCCCGGAAAGTTTTGCAGGTGTGGTCATTGAAAAAATGGGTCAGCGTCGTGGCGAAATGAAAGACATGCGTTTGGAAAATGGCATCACTTATTTGGATTTTGAAATTCCAACTCGTGGTTTAATTGGTTATCGCAGTGAATTTTTGACCGACACCAAAGGTCAGGGGATTTTAAACAGTTTGCTTTTGGGTTATCTACCTTTTGCCGGCGAAATGGAGGCCGGCGCCCACGGTTCCTTGGTTTCCATGGAAAACGGTGTCACCATGGGTTATGCTCTCAAAAATCTCCAAGAACGCGGCCCGCTATTTATCGGTACGGCCGTCGAGGTTTATGCCGGCATGGTGGTTGGTCAATATTCGCGCAACGAAGATGTCGATGTTAATCCTTGCAAAGAAAAGCGGCTTTCCAACATGCGTAGTAAAGGTGAAGGCTCAACAATTATTCTGGAAACCCCGCGAATTATGACTTTGGAAGCCTGTTTGGAATATTTGGGCGAAGACGAACTGTTGGAAGTAACTCCAAAAAGCCTTCGTATTCGCAAGACTTTCTTGGACATGAACACCAGACATCGCGAAAAAGCCAAGAATTTGGAGCTATAAGTTTTTAAAAAAAAGAGAGGCCGGTGCTTGGTCTCTTTTTTAATTTTTGCTATAATAAACGGGTTATTATTTATTTCTCTTATGAAAATTGATTTCAAAAAAATAAATTCTTCACATTTGGCTTTGATGGGTATTTTGGTTGTCGTGATGGTCGGCGGTTTCTCACTTTTTAAACAAGAAAAAACCTCGGCTGCCACAGAAGTTTTGCCAGAAGTCGTTGCCGAAACTTTACCCGAGTCCTCGGGTCCGGCCGATATGGATGTCTTTGCCAAATGCCTAAACGACAGCGGCGCCAAACTTTTTGGTGCGGTCTGGTGTCCTCATTGTCAGGCCCAAAAAAAAGTTTTCGGCGAAAGCGTTCAGTATATAAATTATATCGAGTGCTCTCCGGACGGCACCAAAACCCAAGCCCCGGTCTGTAAAGACGCCGGCATCCAAGGTTATCCAACTTGGCAATTTGCTGATGGTTCGGAAATTTTAGGTGAGGCTAGTTTTGAACAATTAAGTGAGAGGACTTTGTGTCCGTTGTAGGGGGTTGGGTTGGGCGGTGAATTTTTTGATAAAGATCAGTTAGGTTGCATCAAGTTTTTTTTAAAAATGAAATAATTTTAAAAATTTATCCATTATTCAAGTATGGAAATAATCACAGAAATCGTTGGCTTCTCGGCGGCTCTTCTTGGTGCCATACATATGGTGCCGCAGTTTGTAAAATCTATTCGCACAAAAAGTGTTAAGGACGTTTCTTTTTACATGATTCTTTTGTACTTTTTTGCCACCGGTCTTTGGGCGTTGTATGGATATATGGCCAATAGCCTACCGGTGTTACTCGGCGATGGATTTAATTTTGTGATAACCTGTGCTCAACTGGTTGCAAAATTAAAATACGAAAAAAACGGTTGAAACGTTTTGTGTCTTCGTGCACGCATTTCGTTCTTTCCGTCAAATCAGTTATAATTACAATAATATTTTATGTCTTCAAAAACTACCAACATTGTCATCATTGGCGCCGGGGAGATCGGTAATGCTTTTAATTTTGTTTTAAAAAGACAGCATTTTCAAGTGGAAATGTGGGATCGGGAATTTTCTTTAGTGCCTCAGCAAAAACCATTAGAAGAAACTGTGCCAAAGGCCGAGGTGGTTTTTTTATGTGTGCCTTCGCAAGCCGTGCGTCCGGCTTTAACTTCGATTCTGTCTTTTTTACCAAAAAAAACCATCGTCGTCGCCATTTCCAAAGGTATCGAGAAAAAAACCAACAAACTCATGTCCGAAGTTTTACAAGAACTTTTGCCTTTAGGCGCGCCCATAGCTTTTTGCGGCGGCCCAATGTTGGCCGAAGAAATTATGAAAGGCCAGCAAGGCGTGGCGGTTTTAGCCACCAAAAGTCCGGTGGTTTTTGCTTGTTTAGAAAAAATGTTTGCCGGTAGCCAAATTCGTTTGGAATGGAGCAAAGATGTTTTGGGAGTGGCCGTGGCCGGGGTTTTAAAAAATGTTTATGCCATGGCTTTGGGTATGGCTAATGGTTTGGGTTGGAGCACCAACGCTCAAGCTTGGCTTTTAAGTGGTTGTTTGGCCGAGATGGAAAAGATCGCTTCTTGTTTTGGCGCCAAACCCGAGACGATTTCTAGTACTGCCGGTTTGGGTGATTTGGTGGCCACTGGTTTTAGTCCTTTTTCAAAAAACCGTGAAGCCGGTCGAACTTTGGCTCAAACCGGCAGTTGTTGTTTTACTGGCGAGGGCGCGGTTTCTTTTTCTTCGGTCTTAAAAAAAATCGGGCCACAAATTAAAAAATATCCAATTCTTCGATCTCTTAAAAAAGTTATAGTTCAAAAACAGCATGCCAAAAAAGTTTTCAAAAATTTTATCACCAGCTGATCATTTGCTGGTTTTAGATGTTGGTACCACCGGCATTAAAGCTTTTGTTTTTGACGCTGATTTAAAAATCAAAGCTCGCGTCAATCGTCCGCTCAAAAAGTTTCGTCCAAAAAAAGATTGGGTCGAGCAAAATCCGTTGGAGATTTTGGAAACCTCCAAACAAGTTTTAAAAGAAGCTCGGCGCGCCGGTCGAGTTAATTTGATTCACCTCAAAGGTTTTGGATTGACTAACCAGCGTGAAACCGTCGTGGCTTGGGACCGAATTAGTGGGAAGCCGATTTGTCCGGCGATTGTTTGGGAAGATCGGAGAGGTTTGAGAGGCTTGAGAGGCGGGAGAGGCTTGAAAGGCTTGAGGGGCTTGAGAGGTTTGGTGCGGGAGAGAACTGGTTTAAAACTCGACGCTTATTTTTCGGCTTCGAAGATTCGGTGGATTCTTGAAAATGTTCCGAAAGTTCGGAGGCTTTTGAAAGAAAACAAACTTCTTGTCGGCACTGTTGATTCTTGGTTGTTGTGGAACTTGTGTCAGGACGAACCGTTTTTGACCGACGAGACCAATGCTTCGCGGACTTTGCTTTTTAATATTAAAAAAAAAGAATGGGACCCCGAGCTTCTTGATTTGTTCCAGATTCCGCTCGAGATTTTACCGCAGGTTTTTCCTTCTGGAGCCGAGTTCGGGGTTTTGAAAAAAGAAATCGTGGGTGTTTCACTTCCGGTCTTGGCCGTCATCGGCGATCAACAAGCCAGTACTTATGCCGCCGGAGTCGAGGTTAAAACAACAAAAGTCACTTACGGCACCGGTGCTTTTCTTGTTCAGTCCCTCGACGGAAAATTCAAACTTTGTCCGGATTTTTTTACGACTCTTTTACCAACACTCGGCGGAGCTCCGATCTTTGCCCTCGAGGCCAAAGTTGAAAACTGTGCCGCGATTGTCGAGCCGGTTTTAAACGATCCAAAAAAACTTCGACAGGTTTTGACTCGAATCGCCAAAAAAGTCGACGTCGCCATTCAAAAGCTCCCGGTTAAACCTAAAGAACTAGTGATCGACGGCGGCGTAACTCGTGACGGTATTATCGCCGAACTTCAAGAAAAAATTTCCGGCATTCCGGTTCGAACCCAAACGGTTTTTGACGGTACGGCGCTCGGGGTGGCCAAGATGATTTTGAAGGTTTTTGAGAAGAGATAAACTTTTCCACTCTTTTGTTTCCACTCTTTTGTTGTGAAATTTTAAGACTTGTTGTAACCTAAATAGCGAAGATTTTAAAATTAAAATTAATTTTATGGGAGAAAAAGGACCTGTAACCCCCGAGGAGGCTGGCGTATATTTAAAAAAAGGCGTTGGTGGTCGTCGGGTAAAAAAAGGAGAGGAGCCTTCTGAAGAGTTAGTGGCGAAGGCTATTAAAGAAATAACCAGAAGACGAACAAAAAACGAAAATCGAGATTCTGGACTTGGTTTTGAGAAGGGCAGAGACCACGCCTTGGATTTGCTTACATACTCGTTAGACAATCAAAGTCAAGAGGAAATTTCTCAAAGAGTTTTGGAATCAGCCCGATGGGATCTAGAAGGAACTCGCGCAATATTAGAACAAAGGCGCGAGCGTGTTATTGGATTAATTCAGGAACATGAAAAATGGTTGCCGATTTTTGATTTTTTAAATAACTTGGAAAAAAGATACGACAAAGGTGGTGAACCAGGACTTGGTAGAGGAAAGAAAAAACCTTTTCGTGTGTTCCTTGATGAAGAAATTAATAAGGCTACTCGCGCCGGCGAACAAGTCGTGGATCTTTTTCAAGATAAAGAAGTTACCGT
Organism: Candidatus Uhrbacteria bacterium; assembly: GCA_003511125.1. Classification (GTDB taxonomy): domain Bacteria; phylum Patescibacteriota; class Patescibacteriia; order UBA9934; family GWF2-40-263; genus UBA12403. The sequence continues at coordinate 14,625 of DOJV01000004.1, read as the reverse complement.
TTTTTTGCATAAGATTAAAAAAACCAGTGATTTTAGAGCTGAAATTGAGCGCCGAAGTCTTTCGTCAGAAAGGTTGGATAAATTGAGAAAGAGATTAGACTTTGTGTATCAAGAATTGGAAAAATTGCAAAAAAAAGAACAGCTTGATAAAGACGCGGAAGAACTTGAAAAGGTTGAATTTGAACAAGGAATAAATTAGAAAAAAGTTTTTCAAATTTTCTTGTAGAAAAAATTTCTTTTTCCCCGCCTGTCCTGAACGCCACGTGCCGCGCCCGCCATAGCTTGCCGCGAGCGACGACGGGAAGGATCTAACTCGAATTTAGTTTTTGCTCGTAAGAAAACCTGAAGAACCAGAAAAAATAATATGTCAAGACAAGAGATTGATGAAATAGAAGCCGCCGGAATGTGTCAACACGGAAATTTTTTGGCGACTTGTGAAACTTGTAAAATCGATTCGGCCCGGCCACCAGAAAAAGTTTTGATTAAAGAAAAACCAGAAGCTTTGTCAGAAAAGGAAAAACATGAACGCAAAAAAGCCCTGCAGGTCAAAATAATTAAAGAATGGGCCGGACAGCAAACTCCGTCTTTGACCGAAGGTCGGGATTTTTTCTTTATTACTGATTTCAGGTCAGCAGTCGCCGAGGGAGAAAATGTTTCTCCTCACGAAGAGACTCATCTTTATTTTGGCTTCCGCAGAGATGCTTTTTTGAAAATTAAGAAATTTTTTGAGAAGGAATACCTTGCGGCCATGAACACCGCTAGGGAAACCGAAGGAGAGATTTTTTCTCCTTGGGCCAAACGCGAGGTTTCTTTTAATTTTAGCTGGGGTGGTCGGTTTATGGTTGAACAGGCAGCCGGCGGCATACCGGTTGATTCCGTGCCGGTTGAATTTCGTGATGGCAGACCCGAGATGCGCACGCATCATGGTGAATTTAAAAACTTTTTTGCTGAAAAGACTGGTTTTGAATTTCCTAAACCCGAAGAACTCGACACGGTTCTCCTTCAACTAAGTCGATCCGAGCCATGGTATCGCGCGGCCATTCGAATGTGTGAAGACAAGATGAAAAAACTCGAAAGTCTTTTGCCAGAAGATCAGGACAGGTTACTGCCAAAAGGTGGCTGGGACGCTTTGCCCCACTTTAGTTCTTTGGTTTACACCATAAAAATATGTGAAAACGCCAGGAATTCAAAAAAGTGGTCTGATGGAAAATATTTTAGAGATATCCCAGAAGTGGTCGTTGATTTACCAGAGCAAATCAGACATTTCAACGATTTTACTTATAACGCTGATGATTGGACGAGTCTGGAAAAAGTTGCTGCTTTTGTCGGCGAAGAATTGCAAGCGGCTGGTTTTCCTAAACTTCCTCCGGCAGAAGGGCGGATTGATCGGATTTTTTCTTTGGTGGGAAAGTTACGTGGTGATGATAAAATGCAAAATTTTGATCGACATCAGCTGGAAAAAATTGAAAGCGAATTTTCAGAAAAGTTGTATGGGGAACCTGTTCAAGAGTAAAAAAGTAATTTCAAAACAAAACCCGCCTTGCTGGCGGGTTTTCTGGATTCAAAATTTACTCGACCAACTTGTAGGTTATGGAAACGCTAATTGTTACTTCGTTCGTCCCACTTTCGATTGTTGGTCCACCGCCGTCGTAACTCAAACTGCTGTACATTTGATATTCGTCGGAAACGGAAACTGGCGACCATTCACTGTAGCCAACGGCGCTTTCGATTTTTGTGCCGAGCGAGTCAGCAATTTCTTGGGCTTTTTTTTGAGCTTGCTCAATAGCTTTGATACGAGCCTCGGCTTTTAGATTGGTGGTATCATCGATTGTAAAAGTTGGACCGGAAATGTTGGTAATGTCGTTACTGCCAACCATGGCTAGAATCGAAGAGATTTTGGAAGTGTCGCGGACTTTTACGGTTATGTAGTTGGCCACAATCCAACCGGCGCTTTCGTAATCTTGGGTTTCGGAATTCCAATTGGTATCTTCGTAAACATTGTAACCCGAGGTTTGGATATCGTCTTCGGAAATTTCCAGTTTTTTAATTTCAGCGATAATGGTGTTCATGGTTGCGGTGTTGGTAAATTGAGCTGAGGCGACATCGACGCCTTTGCTTTCGGTGCCCATGGTTAGAGTGGCAATATCTGGTTTGCCGGTTACGGTTCCTACGCCATCAACAAAAATCGTGTGCTCGTAAGGTACTGGCTGGCCGATTTCTTCGGATTGTCGTAACAAGTTGTCGCTTTTTATGCCGAGGTAAAGAACGGAACTTATTAGGAGTATAAGGATCACCACGGCAAAAATTCGATCCTCCTGCCAACTTGGCCAAATAGACATAATGTTTTTTTTAATTCGTGGTTATTATAGCACAAAAAGGGGTCAAGGGGGATGGGGGGGACAAAAAGGAACCTAAGAAAGGTGGAATTTTTTTGGTTTTTCAGTTAATCTATTAGATGTTGATTGTTTTATGTCTCGCCGACAACTGTCAAAATTCCATTGGGTTTTTATTTTTTGCGTTTTAATATTAGTCGCGGTTTTTTTGCGTTTTTATTTTGTTTATCGACTGCCTCAAAATTTAGCGGCTTTAAGTTTGGAAGAATTGATTATTGATTCGGGAATTGATAACGAATCCATGCCAGCCATCGAGAAACCGATTTTTGAGTCAGTTCCGTCTGCAGACGCTTATTTACAAAACGAGGGGCAGGGAATTGTTTTGGTTAAAAAGAACGAAGCCAGATTTTATCCTTTTCAAATTTTGGTTTGGCATAATTTTGTTAACGACACCTGGAACAATCAATCGATTTTATTGGCTTACGATCCGTTTTGCGGCAGTGCCGCGGTTTTTGATCGTCAATTATCCAATGGTGAGTCCCCGATTTTTATAAATTCCGGAAAGATTTATAATAACAATATTTTATTTACGGTTCAGGGTGAAACTTCTTTATGGAGTTCGTTTTCCGGAAAAATTTTGTCAGCGGCCGAAACCGAAGAAACTTTGGAAAAAATTCCTGCTTTTATTATGACTTGGCAGAATTTTCGTTATGCTTTCCCGAGCGGTAAAGTTTTGTCCAGAGAAACCGGTTTTAGTCGAGACTATTCGCAAAATCCTTATGGCACTTACGCCAGTTCGCCAGAGGTTTGGTATCCTTTGACTAAATACGATTCCAGTTTGCCGGCCAAAACTTTTGTTTATGGTTTTGATCAGGCGGTTTTTCCAAAAGATAATATAGAAAGTTCTGGTCAGATTGTCGTCACAAACGAAAATAAAAAAATAGCTTTTGTTTGGGACGAAGATTTAGAAACCGTTCGCGGTTTTGAACTTGAAAGTGACGAATCGTTTGGTCAAGAAATCGCCTTGTCGCCGAGTTATTGGTTTTGCTCGGTAGCGCAAGTTTCTGAACCAGGATTCTCGGGATTTTAAGGATTAAAAGGATTGTGGGTGGTTTTAAAATATGGAACACGAAGATTTATCGAGAAAAATTATTGGCTGTGCCATGGCGGTTCATTCCGCTTTAGGCAGCGGTTTTCAGGAGGTGGTTTATCAACGGGCCTTGGGTATAGAAATGACGATCCAGGGGCTTTCTTTTGGTCGTGAGGTGGAAATGTTTATTTATTATCGCGGGCACGAAATTGGTGGATGAAGAGTTGACTTTTTTGTTGATGAGAAAATAATGGTAGAAATTAAAGCCCTTGTTCGATTAGAAGACGTTCATCTGGCTCAGGCCAAAAATTATCTGGAAGCTTACGGATTGGAAAATGGTTTGTTGATAAATTTTGGCGGAAAAAGTTTAGAATTTAAACGAGTTTATAACAATAAAAAAATCAGCCTTCCCACCAATCCTGTTAATCACCAAAATCCTGGGAATCCTGGTTCAGACAATTTAATATGATCCTCTATATCGTCGCCACCCCCATCGGCAATCTCTCCGACCTCACCTCTCGTGCTATCGAAACTTTCAAAACTGTCGACGCTATTTTGTGCGAAGACACGCGAATGACTTTGAAGATTTTGAATTCTTTGGATTTTAAAAAACCGTTGATTTCTTTTCATCAACATTCGGATGAGCGCAAGTTTCAAGATGTTTTGAAAATGTTAAGAGAAGGGCAGAGTTTGGCTTTGGTGACCGATGCCGGCACGCCCGGAATCTCTGACCCTGGCGGACTGCTCGTAGCCGCCGCGGTCAAAGAGTTCGGAAATAAACTCGAGGTTATCCCGATCCCCGGAGCTTGCGCGGCCATTGCCGCTCTTTCGGTTTCCGGTTTTCCAACCGACAAATTTTTGTTCCTGGGCTTTCCTCCGCACAAGAAAGGTCGCAAGTCGTATTTCGAACGTGTGGCTGCCACCGAGGAAACGGTTTGTTTTTACGAGTCGACACATCGGATTTTAAAAACTCTTGGCGAGCTCGGCGTAGTTGTCGGCGATCGCCAGCTGGTTGTTTGCAGAGAACTGACTAAAATTCACGAAACCACTTATCGCGGCACCTCTTCTGATGTGACAGAATCTCTAAAAAATAGTAGTATAAAAGGAGAATTTGTCATTATCGTCGGTCCCAAAAAATAAACTCGATTCCCTAAAGCCTTAACGCCTTTCAGTCCTAGGCTGATCCGCCTTTGGCAGAAACGCCCAAAAAATCTGTCTCCCTCATTATGAAAACCTTTTACATAACCACTCCGATTTACTATATTAATGGAAAACCCTCTATTGGTCATGCTTACACTGCGATTGCGGCGGATATTCTTGCTCGCTACCATCGTATGCTCGGTGAGGAGGTAATGTTTCAAACCGGCACGGACGAGAATAGTCAAAAAAATGTCGAGGCGGCTAAAGAACGTGATGTTAAAGAATATCTCGATGAGATGGCCGCTTTGTGGGAGCGAACTTTTGATTCGCTCGGTTTGACGCATAATCGTTTTATCCGCACGACCGAAGTGGCACATTATAACTCGGTCGAAAAATTTTGGAAGACGGTCGAGTCCAAAGGCGACATTTATTTGGGATCTTACGAAGGTTTGTATTGCCAAGGCTGCGAGGCTTTTGTCAATGAGTCTGATTTGGTCGACGATCAGTGTCCGCATCACAAAAAAGTTCCCAAAACCATTAAAGAAAATAATTATTTTTTTCGTCTCACAAAATATCGCGACGATTTACTTGCTTACATCGATGAACATCCGGATTTTATTCAACCCGAAGCTCGTCGTAACGAAGTTTTGAGTTATGTCCGAAATTTCATGACCGATATTTCCATCTCGCGCGAGACGATGAATTGGGGTATTCCGGTTCCTGGTGACGAGAAACATCGTGTTTATGTTTGGTTCGACGCTCTGATCAATTATTTGTCAGGCGTCGGTTATGTTGACGACACGACGGCTTTTGAAAAATGGTGGCCGGCCAATCTTCATCTTGTTGGTAAAGATATTATTAAGTTTCACTGCGCTTTGTGGCCAGCAATGTTAATGTCGGCCGGGTTGCCATTGCCGAAAAATGTTTTTGCTCATGGTTTTTTTACCATTGATGGACAAAAAATGTCCAAGTCGCTCGGCAACACTGTTGATCCGGTCGAGATGGCCGAAAAATATGGAAATGATGTTCTTCGTTATTTCTTGTTTCGCGAAATTCCTTTTGGCGGCGACGGTGATTTTTCCGAAGCTCGCCTAGTCGGCCGTTATAATACCGATCTCGCGAACGAACTCGGCAACCTCGTCAACCGTGTTCTGACCATGACCGAAAAATACACCAACGGAACAGTCCCCGAGGTCGCCGACGGTTTCCTGGCCGGCGCTTGGCCATCGTATCATCTCGCTCTTGAAGAAAATCGTTTGAGCGACGCTCTTGATATTGTTTGGGGCTTGATTCGCCAAGCCAACCAATTCATTGATCAACAACAACCGTGGCAGTTGGCCAAACTCGAAGAAAAGAAAATGCTGAATGACACGCTTTATGTTTTGCTTGAAACCCTGCGACACATCGCCTGGATGCTTTATCCGTTCATGCCGACCACGGCCGAAAAAATGTTTGTCCAGTTAGGTCTAGAAACCCCGAAGGAGTTTAGCCAGTCGTTTGAGTCGGCTTGGGTGTGGGGTGAACTGAAGTCTGGGCACAAATTGGCCAAGGGCGAGCCGTTGTTTCCGAGGAAAGAATAGTTTACGTTGGTGTTGTAATGTTTCCTTTGAAATATTATAACGGCAATATAATATTTATGCCAAAATATCGAGGTGAATGGGATCCGATCGACGATCCTTCCATACGCGATTTACAAAACAGAGAAGATTTAGAACAGGTTTTGCAAAGAGAAATTGCCGATCTTTATGAAGAGACCGACGAGTATCTTTTAAAAGAATATGGCGGAGCCTGGCCTGATCCTGACGACTTGTTCGTAAAAATCGGTAAAATAAAAAAGCGGATGAAGCCTTTGCCACGGTCAGAACAAACAGGTTTACAGCGGAGAATATCCGGAGCCGAAGTCAGAATTATAAAATATTCAGTTTTTTATTGGCAAGCCATAATTGACCGTTTCGGATTTCGTATTGGTCGTGAAAAATCTCCTCGAGAATACGGAGAATATGTTGGCGATGAGTTAAAAATGGGTCTTACCCATTTTCTGGCAAAACTCGACAAAGTGAAATTTCCAGATGTTGTGAGTAGTTTAGAGAGTCAGCTGGACAGACTTGAACGGTACCGAAAAGAACCTCAAGCTTATAATTT
>DOJV01000004.1:0-7744 GCA_003511125.1 Candidatus Uhrbacteria bacterium | reverse complement strand
AAGAAACTTCGGCCTTGCGTGAAATTTTACAAACCATGCTGATTCAAGCTCAAGCTGTTCGTTCCGGCACTGTGCTTTTGTTCGAGGATTTACTTTCTCAAATCAACAGACTAGAGAAAAAGCAAAAACCACTGCCTGAAGAAGATTGGCAAGGTGAATTGCGAACCGCTGAACGACAAAGAGATTTAAGTTTAGCCTACGCGGTTTTGGGAGTTTTTGAAGATGAGCCAGCTAGAGAAACTGTCAAAAAGGCCCGAAACGATTTGGCCAGAAAATTTCATACTGATTTGGGTGGAGACGAAACAAAAATTAAACAGATAAACGCCGCTTACGAATTAATTGAAAGAGTTCGCGGGTGGAAATAAAATATGAGTCACGAATCCGGAACAAATTTTGACCCTTCCGGCGCCGAGGCCGAGGCTGCCGAGCAAATTGCTCGCGAGAATATTGAAGTCGCGCCGCAAAGTGCCGAACAACTTTTTGAGGCGACCGAAGCGGCCGTGGATTCTTTGCTTTCGCGATTGGTTAGAAATCCCTCGGCGGTGGAATATTTGACTGAAATTTCAGTACGCGTTCAACGATATTTACTTGATGATAAAACAGGTCAACCTTCGCTTTTTGCCAAGGGTCTGGTTCAAAAAATAAATAATCCCGCGTTAATCGAAGTTGGTCGGCAGCTGGTGTCTGAAATTAATCCACTGTTTTTCGGTCTTCGTAAAGCGGTGACCGAACATAACGCGATGACACAAGCCGGAGTTTCCGCTGATTTGATTTTGGAAAAAGAAGGCGGTTTGGTTGATTTGTTGAAAATCGGAAAAGTTGCCGGACAAAAAACCACGACCGTGTTTGGATATCTTGAAGGTTTGAGTTCAGAACAAGAATCCACACCGACAAAAATCGTCGTAATTGATCCTTTTGGTGAAAACGAGGCCAATAAAAAATATTGGCAAGAACGGCGAGCGGCGCGCGAGGAAATGTTCGAACGAACGGAAACCTATCAGGAGATCATTGCTAACAGATCGGCAGCGGCGGTTTTTGAGCTCGATGCCGTTTCTCGAGTAGCCGAAGTTGACGGCGATGCCGAATTAGTCGAGGCCGCGATCACTCTAGCTGATTTTATTGATAGTCAAATCGATCCGCTAAAAAATGATTTCAAAAAAACCGTCGGTCGTTTGTCTTTTTTTCGCGGCCAAGCCGATCAGATGATCGACTTATTAAACGCCGCCGAAGTTTTGAAACAAAAAAATCCTCAACTTTTTGCTCGTTTGCTCGGTGTTTCCCAAGGCCGCGAATCCAGCGAGGCCGAGCGCAGCGATCTTTTTGGAAATATTTTTCATATCGCTTTCCACCGTTCTTTGCGTCGTTCTCCGCGCGGAGTTTCCGCCTTGCCTGGCCGTCAGGTTTTGCGCGAACAACTTGACGGTTTACTCGAGTTGGAGACCAAACAGTTACCGCTTCAACATGTTAACCCGGAACAGATGGAACAAATGCAAAGTCAACTAAAAGCCGAATTGGAGAAAAGTTTGCCGGGCGCCAAAGAAAAACCCAATCCGATTTTGGTTGCCATGCTAACCGGTACTCTTGTCGAACGAGTTCGCGAGGTCGAACTGCACGAACTTTTCCGCGCCGTTTCCAAAGAAGCTGAAGAAAAACTCGAAGGGCCCGAAGCTCGAATTGAAGAGCTTAGACAATTGTATGAAAAAATCAAAAAACTCGGGCCGCTTCCGGATCACGAGGAGCTTGAAGCTGAATTCGCTCTCGGATTAATTTCCAAAAGGAAATCGGAAAGAATTATTATCCGTCGCGTTAAAGCTCTTCCGGAGGCCAGAACCGATCGCGCCTATGAGTTATCTTGGCTCGTTGATTTTGCCATAAAATCCAAACTTGATTTAAACGAAGTTTTTGGTGATTTCTTGAAAATCGTCGAAGCCGAAATGGGTATTGAGAAATACGGTGTAGGAGTTGTAGAGAAAAAAGAAAATTTGAGTTCTGCTATTATTTTGAAAGCGAAAATTGGGTTGGATTTTTCCAAGGAGTTGAAAGAGTTTGAAAAAATAATCAGGAATAATTCAAAAGATTTGATTATTTTACTCAAAGCGCAAAGAGCGGCCGGAATTGACACCGGAGAGACGGTGGGAAGGATCTTTTCTTATTTTGAAACAGGCAATAATTTTAGTTGGTTGGACATCGTCGATGTGGTTTTTGGTTTGAATAAGAGAGACGCAGTTAATTTTTTACATCTTTTTGCGGCGAAATTTCGGTTGCGTTCTATTCCAATGATGAATTCACGTTCGTCAGATTTAATTGATTTTGCCGTGTTAGCTTTCGATGCGGGTTGGCTTGGGTGGGAAACCGGAATCACCAATAGTAATGAAGAATTAGTGGTAAAGACAAAAATTGGAATGGAACAAGCAAGGTTGGCCGGCGTTGAAAAATCTGAAATTGAGGAGTTGCGAAAACAAGCTGTTGACGAATTGGTTGATAGATTTCAGAAAGAAGATTCCGACAAGCGAAAAAGTCAAATTCTTGTTTTGGTTGTCTATCTTGGCGGTATCGCGGAAGCCGTGCGTTTATGTGAAAGAGGTGATTTGGTTTGGGACAGAGGTTGGTTGGCTTCAGAAATCGCCAAACAGGCCTCAGCCGCCAAACAGGAAATAGCCGACGTCCGTTGGGAAAAAGAATGCACTCGCGAAGCCCGCGAACTGTTCGGCAAAAACTTTTTCGGCGTTGAACAAATTGAATCAGCTTTCACTATTAAAGACAGACAAGACAAAGACGTTAAACTAATCGATCTATCTCCATCCGAACGCCAACAAGCCGAACAAATGCTAAAAGAAAAACTCAACGAACCCGATATTAAAGAATTTTTCTCAAGGCCGAAAAATCAGAGAGACATTAAAGACGGCAAATACCTTCTGATCCTTCGAGTCAACACAATCAAAGTCAACAGCCAAGATGTTCCGCTCACGATTAAAGCAATGAAAGATCTGATTGCTCCGGACATGGAAGAAAAAGGACAAGGAAAACTTCTATGGAACACAAGAATAGAAGATTTCTACACCACCTCCACTCCAGTCGTCGCTCCGAGCGAGCTAAGGCGGGCACAGCCAACCTTTGAATGGATAATCGTCACCAAAGATGTTGTCCAAAGTACATTGGGAAAAGATCACTTAACCCAAACCACCAAACTCCAAGAAGAAGCCGAAAGAATCGGTCTTGATTCAACCAAAATCAAACGCCGCCAACCCGTACAAACAGTTTTTGATCACCTTGTTTCATTAAGAACAATTAACCAACGCCTACTTGAAAACAGATATGATCGGTCGGACGAAAGCTCTTCTCCGGGTTTCCTCGCGTATGTCGGCAGCGGCGGCTCCCTCGGGCTCCGCCTGCTCGACGGGGCTCCCGACAACTCGCGCGGCCGCCTCGGGGCGTCTCTCTCTCGCTAGTTTGCCTGTCCAGCCGTAGCTCGGCCTGTCCACCGTAGCCCTCGCGAAGGTGGGCGAAGGTGGGCGGAGGCGGATGGCTTACAATTTTGGTTCCTTGGCTCTTGAATTCTTGGACATTTGGAAAAAATAACCCACTAAAATTTTATGTCTCTCATCGACATCATCCTTCTCGTTCTGGTCGGCGTATTCGCCGTCCATGGTCTGTGGTTCGGCTTCATTCGTACTCTTGGAAACGGCGTTGGCCTAATCGTCGGTTCTATCGTTGCCAGCCAATATACAGGTGTGGCCGTTGATTATCTTGGTTTTCTTTTTGCCGGAAACACGACTGTTGCCGGAATTGTCCTGTTTCTTTTGATCTTGATTATCACCCAACGCCTTGTTGGTTTTATTTTTTGGATTGTTGATCGACTTTTTGGCTTCCTGCGTTGGCTCCCATTCGTCGGTTTTGTAAATAAATTACTCGGCGGCATTTTGGGTTTGGTCGAAGGTTTTGTTTTGGTCGGAGCAGGGGTTTATTTTTCTCAGTTAATGTTTCCGGCTTGGGTTAGCGGGTGGTTTAGCGGGTCGTGGGTGGTTGGGTATATCAATGGCGTGACGGCCAGTTTGGCGGTGATGATGCCGTGGATGTAAGTTTCCTCAGCCCCCTATGCCCCCTCAGCTTTTTAAACTCATCGACACCCACTGCCACATCCATTTCAACGCTTACAAGCAAGACATGGACGAAGTCATCAAACGCTCGTTGAACGCAAGTGTTTTTATGATAACCGTCGGCACCCAACAAGACACTTCACGACGAGCTGTCGAGGTGGCCGAAAAATACGACGGAGTATGGGCGGCCATCGGCCTCCACCCGTCGCATACTTCAGAACAATCGTTTGAGGATGATGACGAGCTGCCTACTGCGACCATTAAAACTCGTAGCGAGGAATTTGATCCGGATTTTTATCGCGAGCTTGCCAAAAGCAAAAAAGTCGTGGCCATTGGCGAGTGTGGTTTGGATTATTATCATTTACCGGAAGATTTTCCGATCGAAGAAGCCAAAGCCAAACAAAAAATCGCTCTGCGCGCTCAACTCGATTTAGCCGACGAACTCGGCCTACCGCTTATCATCCACTCGCGTGCGGCTCACGCCGATCAAATAGCCGTGCTCCGCGAATATATCACAGCTGGTAAGCTCGCAAAGCGCGGTGTAACTCATTGTTTTACCGGCACCATCGAGGAGGCTCAAGATTATCTCAATCTCGGTTTTTTGATTTCTTTCACTGGTATTATTACTTTCCCTCCACGAAAAAGTGAAGGCTCAATTTCGCCACTACAAAAAGTTGTTCAACAAATTCCCTTGGAAAAAGTCATGATCGAAACTGACGCGCCGTATTTGGCCCCGCCTCCGTATCGCGGCAAGAGAAACGAACCGGCTTATGTTGTCGAGGTGGCGCGAAAACTTGCCGAGCTTCATCGCAAGAGTTTGGATGAGGTGATTGAAGTGACTACACGGAACGCGGAAAATTTTTTTCAAATAAAAATCACGGAGTAACATCCGCGATTTTTGTTCTAGTATTTCAGGTTAGGGTAGAGTGGAAAACGATCGGTTAATTCTTTGACTCGGTTTTTAATGTCAGCCAATTTAATTTCGTCGTCTTTTGAAGTAATAGCCTCGTCAATCCAAGCGGCGATTTGTTTCATTTCTTCTTCTTTCATTCCGCGAGTAGTAATTGCCGGAGTTCCGAGACGAATACCGGAAGGATCCATCGGACCTCGAGGGTCATCGGGGATCATGTTTTTGTTCAAGGTGATACCGGCTTTGTCGAGAGCAACTTCGGCTTCTTGGCCAGTGATGTTTTTAGAACTCATGACGTCGATGAGGAGTAGATGGTTGTCGGTGCCGCCGAAGCAGATTTTGTAACCGCGATTTTTAAATTCTTCTTCCAAAATTTTCGCATTCTTTTTTATTTGTCGAGCGTATTCTTTGAACTCCGGTCGGAGGGCTTCGCTAAAGGCCACGGCTTTGGCGGCGATCACGTTTTCGTGCGGGCCGCCTTGTAGGCCAGGAAAGACAGCTTTGTTTACAGCCTTGGCGTGCTCTTTTTTACACATGATCATGCCACCGCGCGGGCCGCGTAAGGTTTTGTGAGTGGTGGTGGTGACAATGTCGAAAAGAGGAACCGGATTATTCATTTCGCCAGCGGCGATGAGGCCGGCAATGTGAGCGATGTCGGCCATGGTGTAGGCACCGACTTCATCGGCAATTTGTTTGATGCGAGTGTAATCAATTTCGCGCGAGTAAGCCGAGTAGCCGACCAAAATTAATTTTGGTTTGTGTTCGATGGCCATGGCTCGCAAGTTGTCGTAATCGATAGTTCCGTCGTCGGCGGTTTTGTAGCGGACAAAGTTGTAGATGCTGGCCATGAAGGTAACTGGGTGACCGTGGGTTAAGTGGCCGCCGTGGGAGAGGTCCATGCCGAGGACGGTGTCGCCGGGTTGGAGTAGTGCTACATAGGCCGCCAGGTTGGCTGGCGCGCCGGAGAGCGGTTGGACATTGACATGTTCGGCGCCAAAAAGTTGCTTGGCTCGTTCGATGGCCAGCTTTTCGATTTCGTCGATAAATTCGCAACCGCCGTAGTAACGTCGGCCTGGTTGGCCTTCGGCGTATTTGTTGGTGGCAATGCTACCGAGGGCTTCGAGGACGGCTAGGGAGACGAAGTTTTCCGAGGGGATGAGTTCGAGACCTTGGCGCTGGCGGGTGAGTTCGAGTTGGAGGAGGGAAGAGATGATGGGGTCGGAGGAGGTGGGGGAGGGCATAGGGAATAAAGAAGAGGAGAAGGAGGTTATTTTTTTGTTTTTTTGTACGATTTCCGTCGATCGACGGAAATCGTACAAAATTTATTTGCATTCTTGTCCGTTATAAATTCTAACCCATTTTTTATATCCAAGGAGTTGAAGTAGTTCTTTAAGAGCCGCGGCGTTGTCAAAAGGAGATATCCAGACGCTTTTTTGAATTCTTATAAAGGCAATTTCTTCTAAGAGTTTTGATAAAAAGTCTCTAATTTTTCTTTCTGTCTCAGGAATGTCAAAAACCACAATGCAGTCCGTTCCTTCAGGAAGAAGGTCTGTTTTTTCAATTTTAGTTCTTGCGTATTCCAAGACCCCTTTTTCGGTAAGTTTAATTTTATCTTTTTCTTTTTTGATCAGCTTGTTATCTTTTAATTTTCTAACGGCGTTGTAGAAACGATTTGGGCTGAAATAACCAGGTTTTTTTAAAAATATGAAATCATTCGCTGCCCCACGGTCTCCTAAGAGCTGTATTAATTCAAAAGCTGGTGTATTAGCTTTGATTTTTAAAGGTTTTACAGGAGTTTTGCGCATATTTGTACGATTTCCGTCGATCGTCGTTATTTGTACAAAAAACATCTTAATAACTAATATCCGTCATTATACCTCATCACCCCTCTTGACACCAAATCCAACTCATGCTAATCTGCTCAGTCGTTTCGGAACTAGTTTCCGCGACCATCGCGGCCTGGGTCCAGCCCCGCCGCCCCCGACGCCTGGCCGGCAGGCGATCCCCCTGGCTCCTCCTCACCGCCGGCTCGAGGAGGAACGGTGCAAGCATGAACTACGACCGTGGTCGTGGGCGCCAGAGCCCGAGGTACGGGCCTCGTAAGCTCCTCGCCCACCCCCAACCCGGAGGCCCCATGCGCCCCACCCTCGCCCACCCGCCCCTCCGTCAGCGCGAGGTTCTGGTCCTCGTCTGCTGACACCCCTGGGCGGATCTGATCAAGACCGACCCGCAACCAAGAAAGGAGTGCTCCCGCCAGAGCCACAGGAAGCGGAAAAACGAATCTCCGGATTCGTCTACCGAGGGCCCGGCAAGCCCGGAGCGCGTCAAGGACCTGAAAAAAGTTGGTCCAAGATCGTTCCAACCCGTGCGCAGACACCGAAACTCCACCCCCCCCCACCTCTGTTCTTCGCCCTCTGCAGCTCCAAAGGAGAAAACAAGCCTCTACACATCACGAAAACGATGTTGTCCCAGAGTTGTGACAGAAGCTCTGGTAAACAACCTCGGCCCAAGCGCAAGCTCAAGGCCTGTGGTGGTTCGCTCGATTTTGGGCTTCGGCTCAAAAGACACAAAGTTCGTCCAGGCTGGCTTACCTGGCGTCGAGCGAATTAGCGATACGAAAAAAAATTAACCGGGGTCATAAGGTTGTAGTGCCCGTAGCCGGCCACTTCTTGACCTGTGGCTGCTACTGTGGGGCACGCTTCGGGACTAGGAGCCCCCTGGTCCAACCTCTCGCGCC
>DOJV01000053.1 GCA_003511125.1 Candidatus Uhrbacteria bacterium | reverse complement strand
CTGCTTCACGCAGGATCTAAGTATGCCTAAACAAAATAAACTTCCGTTTATTTTCATTAACGAAGAAACCGTGGAAAGAAACACTGATTTTAAAAAAGCCTACGAAGCCATTAAAAATAGCTACGCCTTATTTTCCGGTGGTAAATCAACCACACCAAAAACCTTATCCATGAAAGTAAACAACGGAATGTTCTTTTGTTTTCCTAGTTATCTAAACAACCGAAAAATCTTCATCTCCAAATTGGCAACTTTTTATCCAAAAAACAGGTTAAAAAACTTACCAAGTATTCAACCGTACATTTCAATTTTCGATAGCAATAACGGCACTCTACTAGCCGTCATCTCGGCCCGATATTTCGCCGGAGTCCGGACAGCTACCACTTCGGCGGTTGGAGCAAAATATCTCCTTGGTAAAAATCCAAAAATTATGGCTATAATCGGTAGTGGTGTTCAGGCAAAATTTCATGCCTTGGTTTTTTCAAAAATCTTCAAATCGATTAAGGAAATAAAAATCTACAGTCCTGACAAAAAACATTTAAAAAAATTTGTTCGTGAAAATCAAAAGATCCTTAAAAATCTAAAACTCGAGATAGCAAAAACAAGCGAGCAAGCGACACAAGATGCCGACATTATCGCTTGTGTTACTAATTCGCCAAAACCAGTTATCTCAAATTCGGCCGTAAAACCCGGGGCCTGTGTTTTGGCGGTCGGTAGTATGGGAAAAGAAATGCAAGAAATCCCCGACGAACTTATGGCTCGAGCCGCGGTCGTCGTCGATTCACGACAACAAATTGATGAGTATGGGGAAATCGCCGGGCCAGAATCCCGAGGAAAGAAAATCAAATTAATCGGAGAACTTGGTGAGTTTATTTTAAAAAATAAAAAACTGAATCAAAAAAACAAAATAACCGTCTTCAAACATCACGGCCTGCCGGTTACCGATTCTGCGTTGGCTGAAATAATTTTAAAAAAATATGAATACTCGCAATCCTGAATCGTCAACAAATTTCGACCAGCAAAAACAACCTGAGACTAAACAAAGCGATGAGAATATAGATCTAGAAGATATTGATCTTCGAGAAAGAACTTTGGAAGAACTTTTTGAAACCGAGATATTAATTATCAGAAAATATCCACCTAAACTAACAGAAATTAAAAAAGACGAAATACTTTGCGACGAAAAATACGGAACCACCAGATTATTTCACTACTTATCAAAAAGCGAGGCTGAAAAACTTCGAACCGCGCTAAACGGAGAAACCCCTCTTCCGCCCAGTATCAAAACCAGGGTCGTTTTCCTTGAACTCGCGGGGCACGGTATTAATAAAAAAGAAGAATCTCAAATAAACAAACTTGAAAAAATTTTTACGATTGTATTTCTTGGCACAGGAACAATCGAACTTACAGAAGAACAAGATGTTTTTCTAATAACCACTCTCCAAGCGATAGCCCCATATTTCTTGAAAGAAATGAAAGAGTGTCAACAAACATTAGCCTCCATAACAGATATAAACGAAGCCAAAGCCTTCATCAGAGAAAAATTAGGGGAGTGTCAAAAAAAATATTTCGAACAAAACCAAACATTTTGTTGTTCACCAAAACAAAGACGACGTCTTCAATTGTTAGAAAGATTGGACAAAAAAAATCAAAATAGGGAAATAACTTTTCAGAGTCTGCAATTTCTTCTAGAAATTAACGATCCGGTTTTTTTCGATGAAATAATGGAACTTAGAGACAAAATGGAAATAAACAAACTAATAGAACTTCATCAAAAAGAAAGAGACGGATTTTACGATGGAACCGACCCTTTATCCGAAGCCTCGGCACGAAATCTTTTAGCTGAATTATACGACCTGATCGAAAACAACCAAGCAGCCCAGGCTTTATCTAGAGCCAAAGAACGGATGTCAAAAAATTACTTGACGACAAGAGCCGAAGAAAGCAGATCGGTTTATTTGTCTTTACTGGCTAAATACCAAGAAATTAGCGACCGTTTTTTGGCTTTAATAGACGAGCTTGACGATTTAAGAACAATAAAAGAAATAGGCGAACCCTCAGAAATCGTTGGTGAATACCGAAATTTTACTCTAGTAAAGGCAGTAGTGGCAAAAGAAAAATTTCCTTCAAAAGTATTAAGAGCCATGACAAAATATAAAAACTACACCTTCAGAGAGCTTGAAAAACAAGAAAAAAATCTTGCAGAGCAAGTTCTTACGCTTGATAGAAAAAGAATGGCTGTCCATAGAATTCTAGAACATATTGGAAAAACAAATTTTGATAAAGGCGAAGCCGCTGTCTGGGTCGATACCAGGGCTGCTTATTATCGAGCTTTATTGAATAGGGTTCGCCCACCCAATTTTACAGAAGGATTTTACATCGACATACCACCATTCGGTTCTGACGGTTTTCAAAAAAAAATGAATGAAGTCACTTTCCACTTCCTTGAAAAAATACTTCCGGTGACCTTTGAAGGAAGAGGCCAAGAAAGCGGGCATATCGAACGGCTAACTGGCGTAAAAATAGAACACGGGGTGATTAAAATAGATCTACAAATTTTGTATTCACTAAAAGAAAGTCAACTACTAGCCCTTCCAGAAAATCCTGACATTCCGCCATTACCTTATATTGAGGGTGAGGCTCCAGGAATCTGGACAATAAATTATACTGGTAAAATTATCGATCACTTGTTTCATTTCTGGGCGGCAATTTTTAATGGCGATTTTGGTAAAATCGAATTTTTAAATTTAGACGGTGAGAATTTTCAGACACAAAAAACCGCAAATGGCCCGATAGTTGTCCCAAAAAAATAAAAAACTTATGCTAACACTAAAAGACACGCAAAAAGCCAGAAAGAATATTCAAGACTTAATTATAAAAACCCCTATTGTTCCTTTTTCTAAAAATATTTTTCTAAAACTCGAAAATCGACAGCCGGTGGTCAATGGCTTTAAAATACGCGGGGCGGCTAATTACATGGTCAGTAAAAACAAGGAAAACAAATCAGTTATTACTTCGGCTCTCGGTACGCATGGTTTTGCTGTTGGCTATGTCGGGAAAAAATTAGGAATCGAAACGACTTGTTTCATGCCAAACAACAGTCCCGAGGTTGCCATAAAGAAAATGAAAAAACTTGTTGACCATATCATTTTAACGGGGGACGTTTTTACTAAAACCGAAATTGCTGCCGAAAAGTTTGCCAAGTCAAAAAAAACCCCTTTCATTCACCCCTATAACGATCCGATGGTAATTGCCGGGCAAGGAACAATTGGTTTGGAAATTTTGGAGCAATTACCTGAAGTGAAAAATGTCTATGTACCAATTTCTGGCGGTGGTTTGGCTTCTGGGATTGGCCTGGCCATCAAATCAATAGATCCGAAAATAAAAATAATCGGCGTCCAACCAAGCGCTATCCACGCCATGCAAACAGCAATTTCCAAAGGCCGAATTACTACGGTTAAAAACAAAAAGACTTTGGCTGAAAAACTGGCTATCAATCTCAATCTTAAAACCCAAACTTTTAACCTCATCAAAAAATATGTCGACAGTTTCATTCTAGTAGACGAAAAAGATATTCGAAAAGCCATCAAGAACATTTATCAAAAAACCGGAGAAATTACCGAAGGTTCCGGGGCCATAACCCTGGCCGCGGCCTTAAAAGATAAAAAACGGAAGGGTTTGTCGGTTTGCGTAATTTCTGGAGGAAATATTGATAAGGAAAAATTTAAAAAGATTGTTGGCGAGAAATAACAAAAGCAGAATTTTAAAAAAACAGCCGAGGCTGTTTTTTTGTTAATTTTCAATTTTAAACCCAATCTCAACAACCGGCTCCTCACCAGAATCCAACAACCGCCTTATCGCATCAAAAACAATCGCAAACTTTTCATCATAATCTTTTTCCAAAACCTCGAGTTTACGGCGGAGATAATCATTTTCTTGAATCATTTCGCGAAGTTTAGCGAAAGTTCGGATGATTTGGATATTGACGGCAATGGCCCGCTGACTGTTTAAGACACCGGAAAGCATGGCGACACCTTGTTCGGTGAAGGCTGTTGGCAAATATCTAACCCCGCCATAGTTATCCAATCTTGAGGTCACAATTTGTGACCTCAAGATTTTTGTCTCAACTTCGCTTAAAACAAACATAAAATCACTAGGAAATCTTTCTAAATTCCGCCTTACCGCCTGATTCAAAACCTTGGTTTCAACTCCATAAAGTCTGGCCAAATCTCGATCCAACATAACTTTTTTACCTCGCAAAAGATAAATTCGGCCCTCGATTTGTTCGTACGGAACAATATTGGTAATTTTTTCCTCCATATTGGTGAAATTAGTTATTAAAGGTCCTTCTTATTCGCAAAAACCAATTATCGATTTTGGTTCTTCCTCTGTATTTAACAACCTTCTGATTGCATCAAAAACAATCGCAAACTTTTCATCATAATCTTTTTCCAAAACCTCGAGTTTACGGCGGAGATAATCATTTTCTTGAATCATTTCGCGAAGTTTTGTGAAAGTTCTAATTATCTGGATGTTTACAGCAATAGCACGATCGCTATTTAAAACCCCTGAGAGCATGGCGATACCCTGTTCGGTAAAAACTAACGGTGGTTTTCTCATACCCATTCGCTCTTTATTGGATATCACAATTTGTGATATCCAATTTTTTACCTCATTTTGGCTCAAAATAAACATAAAATCAGGTGGAAATCGTTTAAAATTTCTTTTTACCGCTTGGTTTAAGACGGCTTTGTTTCCTAATTCCTGC
>DOJV01000064.1 GCA_003511125.1 Candidatus Uhrbacteria bacterium | reverse complement strand
TATTTTGTGTAAATATTCAACGGCTTTTCGGCAAAGGCCGGACCGGCGATGTCGAGGTGTGCCCAAGGGACTTCACCGACAAAT
The DNA here is from genome assembly GCA_003511125.1 of Candidatus Uhrbacteria bacterium. GTDB lineage: Bacteria > Patescibacteriota > Patescibacteriia > UBA9934 > GWF2-40-263 > UBA12403. The sequence goes on along the minus strand of DOJV01000064.1, from coordinate 8,655 downwards.
TCTTGAAGGAAGAGACCGGCGGTTAGTGTGCCGCCATATTTGCCGCCGATATTTTTGAGATCGGCAATTTCGGATTTTAAAAGTTGTTTGTAATTTTTCTCAAGCGGCAGTTCCCAAAGTTTTTCACCAGCAATTTTTGCGGCTGACAAAATTTCTTGGGCCAGCCCTGAACGATTAGACATAACTCCAGCAATCTCTTCGCCAAGTGCGATCATGCAGGCACCAGTCAAGGTAGCGACATCGATCATAAAATCCGGTTTTTGGCGTTTGGCAAAAGTCAGGGTGTCGGCCAAAGTCAAACGACCCTCGGCATCGGTATTCAAAACCTCGATAGTTTTTTTGTTCATGACTTTAATAACATCGCCTGGAACCAAAGCTCTACCCGAAGGCATATTTTCACAAGCCGCAAAAATTCCATGAACTTCATGTTTGATTCCGAGTTCGGCCAAGGCCGAAAAAACACCGATGACCGCGGCCGCGCCAGCCATATCACACTTCATGTTAACCAGGTGCTCGGAAGACTTAAGCGAGATGCCGCCGGAGTCATAAGTCAAAGCCTTGCCAACCAGAGCAATTTTCTTTTTAGTTTTTTTCTTGGGCAAATAAACCAGGTGCACCATAAATGGCGAATAATCCGAACCGCGAGCCACAGACAGAATTCCGCCGGCACCCATTCGTTGTAAAGCGGCGCGATCGTAGATTTTTATGCGCAGGGCACCACGATTGTCGGCTACGACTTTTTTGGCGGCATCGACCAAATCCGCTGGACGCATGTACGAAGCCGGTTCGTTAACCAAATCGCGAGCCAAAATTGTTGCTCGAGAATAAATCTCGCCGAGCTCGATTCCCTTCTTGGCTTCGCGGACATGAACCGGGTTATGAGAAACGATTTCAAAAACTTCCAGCTCTTGTTTTTTCTTTTTTTCGCTTTTGTGTTTGGAATATTCGTAAGTCGCCAAAGCCGTGCCTTCGGCAATGGCTTTGGCGCAAATCTTGGCCGGCAATTTTCCGTTTCCGGCGCCGTGCAAAATCGAGATCAAGTGTTTGATTTGAAGTCTCTTGGCTTCACTGGCACTAACCGCGGCGGCTTGACGAACAATTTCTTCGGAAAATTCTTCAGGCTTTCCGAGGCCAACCAGTAAAACTTTTTTACAACCGCAAAAATCGTGCGGTCGAATTAAAAGACTGGAGCCCGGGGTGGCTTCGAACTTTTCTTCTTTTATAATTTCGGACAATAAGCCGTTGAGAGCTTTATCAACATCGCCAGAGGCGCCTTGGAGTTCTTTGGTTCCTTCGAATAAATTAAGGACCAAGAGATCAGCCTCGGCTTTGACTAATTCACCTTTTCTGATAGAAAATTGCATATATTTTGACTGTAGCAGAAAAAATGAGTTTTTGGAAGAATAATAAGGAGAGAAAGAAGAAAGAGAAAAATGGAAATATTTTAGGAAAAGACGAAAAATATCAAAAACACGTACGATCGCATCTATTTTGATATTTTTTTATTTTTACTAAGTTTTTTTAAAAAATTCCTCTCTTATATCAAAATAGATGCGATCGTTAGTTATCTTGATATAATCTCTTTCCATTCCCTATTCACACCACAACCCTTAGGAATCCCATCCTCGCAAATCACATACACCCTTACCCATTTCTCAATCTCCCAAATTTTAAATAATCTTTTTAAAATTTCCGTCATATCAAAAGGTGAAATCCAAACACTCTTTTGAAGTGGAAAAAAACAATTTTCTTTTAAAAACCATCTGACTAAATTTCTAAGCGCGGAAAATTTCTCTGGAATATCAAACACTACCAAACAAATAAAACCTTTAGGCAGCTCCTCTGCCAAAACCAATTCTAATTTCAAAAATTCAATCACTCCTAATTTGGTCAATTTAGCCTTGATTAAATCCTCGTCTCTTTTTACCTCCAACATCTTCTTCAAAACCAATCTAGACAAGGCCAAAGAAAATCTTTGTCGAGATCTAGCTGGTCCACTGGCTTTTAACCCCACCCAAACACCATCTCCGCCACCCCTGCCAACAAAACTCAAAAGTCGAGCCTGTTCGGAAAATTGTTTCAAGGTTTTAAACCGAAAAACTTTTTTCTTCATACCAGCAATTCATAAACCACCGGCACGGTCATGATCACGTAAATTATCAAACTAACCAAAAGAAACAAAAAAACATTCAGGCGGTGATGCGAACAATCTTTGTCTTTATAAAAAACCGCGATCGTTCCCAGGCTGAAAAAAAAGACCACCAAGCCAAACAAATACAACCCGCAAATTATTCCGAGCCCGGATGCCAAATCAAAATAAACCGTCAAATCGGGATAACGGCCAATTAACAAATTGACTATCCACAAGGCATGTAAAGAAATAGCTGCCGATAAAACCGCGGCTAAGGACAAGGATTCATGAATTCTACGGCGAGTAAAAAACCACATAGAAAAAAATTTAGAAAAGAGATTCCCCAAAAGAAAGGAGAAATAAAACAAACGAAGAAACCATCAGTAGAGAAAAACAGCGACGATATTCCCGGGCGTGATGGTCGGAGATCTTATCGTGATAAACCAAAAGAATTACGATGGCCGTGGCCAAAAGAAACGGTATTGGTAACAAAACCAACCAACGATGAGTAATAAAAACTACCGACCAAAGCAAGTACTGCTCGGTTACCAAATGTGAAAGAGGGAAGAAAATCTCTGCCAAAAGTTTCCAAACAAAAGTTGCCTCGAGTAAAAACAAAAGCCAAACAATCAATTTATGCTGAGGTTTTTTTCTGAGCCAGAAAGTAAAAACCGCCAAAGCACCAAAAATAAAGAAAATCAAAAAATCCGGACTCAAAAAATTTATGGCAAAAAACAAATTGGTAGAAAACATACGTCCCTATTATAGCAGATTGTTATTTTTTCGACGATTTATCAAACTAAACCAGCCTTGGTAATTACCAACTTTTCTGATAAATTAAGGTTCCGCCTAAAAAAGGATAAAAAAAACGACCTTTCCTTCGTCTATGGAAATCAACGCCACGATTTGACGAATCACCAAACGGAAAAATATGGAAGAGACCACACGGGTGATCATTGAGTTTGGGATGGCCTTAATTATTAAGAGCGACTTCTTCTTCGAAAAGTGGCGGGTCGTTTGTGGGGTATGCCAACGAATTTGACGGCGTCCGCATAGACCAAAAAAAAACAAAGGGCGACGTACCGGCAAAAAATTCTTTGGAACAGAACCTAAGTGTGTTGATCTCTACGTAATCTGGTTGGTAAAGGGTTGCTCAGGTTCTGTCACTCCTGGACTTATGACATATTGGGTCAAATATCAGCGCCTAGATTCTCTATTTGTTTCGATCCCGAAAGCGGAAGGTTGATATATGTCGCCGAAAACCAACTCGTCGAAGCCTTCTGTTGGGGTCCGCTCACCATCAAAAAATGGCTAATCAACCTTATCTTCTGCCGACCACCAAAACGCGAGGACTCTATCACTATTTTACTTAAGATAAGCGCTCGCAAACATCTTGAGCCGCAACTTTAATGGCCGGCTCTTTTTTTAAACGTCTAAAATTTTTGATAAAAACCCAATATTTTATGGAAATAACCGGGCTGGCCATTGACAAAAAAGCCGGTTTGTGCTATACTATAACCAGTTATCCCATGTTAGGCGCAACAAAAAGGTCGTTCGCTTCAACCAAGATACTACAAACGTCCCGCCACGGGAAACCACGGCGAACGATCTAATTCACGAAGCTTCCAATCAACCAATTATGGACAACTTCAATAGAGGTCCACGCCAGATGATCGACGTCTCGGCTTTGAACCTTACCTGCACCGATTGCGGAACTGCAATTACCGAATTGCCGTTTCAGCCTACCGTCAAAGAAGATGGTACCTACGGCCGTATTTACTGCCGCGAGTGCAATCGCAAGCGCAAGCCTCGCTTTTAAGTGAGCAAACAAAAAGACCACGGATTTCCGTGGCCTTTTTGTTTTATTTGGCTTTGACCAAACGAATGGCCTTGGCTTTGCGAATTTTTTTAGCGTTAACTTTGCGGTCCGCCTTCCATTTGGTGCGGACTTTTTTTCTCATGCCCATACTAATTGAAGATTATAAATTTTAAATTCCAAATTCCCACAAGGAATTAAGCGTTATTAGAGTACCGTTTTTTGTGTTTCTTGTCAATGTTTTGTGGGGAGGCTTGAAAGGTTGGAGGGGCTAGAAAGGCTTAAGAGGCTTTGGGCACTGATAATAAGACTTGACACAAATGCGACTCTTGTCGCATAATGTAAGGGCTATGATTCAAGAAAAAATCCGCGAACGTGGCTTAAAACAAACTTCGGCTCGAGAAAAAATCTTGGAGTTATTTTTGGAAAAACGAGCCTGGACAGCCGGACAAATCAATCAACGTCTGTGTGGAGTTAATCGAGCCACGGTTTTTCGCAATCTCCGAACTTTTGAAAAAAATGAAGTTATTCAAGCGATTCACTCTCACGAGAGCGAAACCGCTTATGAATTAGCCGGCCGGACGCATCATGCCCATTGTGTTTGTCCAAAATGCAAAACTATCTGCTGTGTTCCCTGCCCTCTTAAAAACATCAAAAAAAATCATAACTTAGAATTCTTTAATCTCTGCGAATTATGCAACAAATAAATCACCTACGGTCACTAATATTTTTTATCGTCCTTTTATTAATCTCGGGATCTCTAGTGACGGCAATTTTTGTTCTGCCAAAAACCCAAAAAGACCCTGCTGACGAAATCAAGGTCGCAGCTACCATTTTTCCTCTCTACGATATTGTTAAAAACATCGCCGGCGATCAAATTGAGGTTGTTTTGATTTTACCGGCCGGCGCCAGTCCGCATTCTTTTGAACCTTCACCTTCTTTGGCCCTAAAACTCCAAGGCACCCAAGCCGTTTACCAAATCGGCCGCAACCTCGACGACTGGGCGGCGCCGCTGGCCGAAAACGCCGGAGCAGAAGTTATTACGGTTGATCAGGGTATTGCCACCATGCCTTCGCACGACGAAGACGAGGGCGATGCGGTTGACCCACACTATTGGTTGACGGTTCACAACGCTAAAATTATCGCCGAAAACATCGCCGCTGATCTTTCGATTCGTTTCCCCGATCAAGCCGAAACTTTTACCACCAATCTTGTGAACTACTCGACCAAACTTGATGAACTCGACAGCGAGATTCGCACCGAGCTAAAAGATCTCCCCAACAAAAACATCGTCACTTTTCACGACGCGTGGTATTATTTTAGTGACGAGTATGGTTTAAACATCGCCGGAACTTTTGAACCAACTGCCGGCCGTGAACCAACTGCACAATATTTAATCGACTTGATTTCCGAAATTCAAAACCACGGTGTGACCACGGTTTATTACGAACCGCAAATGAGCGTCAACAGCGTCAAAAATTTCGCCGCCGATTACAACATCGAACTTCGAATTCTTGATCCGGTTGGCGGACAAGCACCTTACGACTCTTATATTAATCTAATAAAAACCAATGTCTCCACACTCCAAAACAACAAATAATTCGCAGTCGGCGATATTTGTCGAAAACTTATCGGTTAATTACGGTGACAAAAAAGTTGTTGACAATGTTTCTTTTTCCATCGATCCAGGAACTGTCACGGCCATCGTCGGTCCAAACGGTTCCGGTAAAACAACTTTACTTAAGGCTGTACTTGGATTACTGCCAATCGAAGGTCAGGTCTCAATCCTCGGTGCGCCTTTACATAAAGTCCGCCACAGTGTCGGCTACGTGCCGCAGCGTTTTACTTTTGATCGCGACTTCCCGATTATCGTGGAAGAATTTTTACGCCTGTCTCTCGGCCGCCAATGTTCGGCTCATCGAATTGTGACTTCAATAAAAGAAGTCGGTTTGACTCCCTTGGTATTGGAAAGAAAAATTGGCAGTTTATCCGGTGGCCAACTTCAGCGAGTTTTAATCGCCCAAGCCTTGCTTCACGATCCCGCGGTTTTATTTTTAGATGAACCCATGGCCGGAATCGATATGGCCGGTGAAAATGCCATCCACGAAGTCATTGAACATCTGAAAGACGATCATGGCACCACGATTTTAATGGTCTCGCACGATATCGTAGCCATTGCCTGCGTGGCCGACCGAGTTTTTTGTTTCAACAAAAAAATCATCTGCGACGGCCCACCAAAAAAAGTTCTAACCGATGAGTCGCTGACCGGTTTGTTTGGCTCAAAACATTTGTTACACCATCGGGAACATCGGCGTTGATAGGTTTAGTGGCTAAGTGATTGAGTTATTAAGTAATTTAGTAAACGAACAAAGGAACTCACCTAACCCAAAACAACTCAACAACTTAATAACTCAATCGCTCCACCCCCACTATGCCTCTCCTCGAACTCCTCTCTTTCCCCTTCCTTCAACGCACTATTCTGGCCGGACTAATGCTCGGGCTACTTTTAGCTTGTCTTGGCGTTTTCGTCATGCTTCGACGGATGGCTTTTTTTGGTGATGGAATTGCTCACGCCTCGCTGGCCGGTATTGCCATTGCTTTATTGGCTGGATTGGCACCACTGCCTGTGGGTTTGGTTTGGGCACTATTAGTAGCCATGATAATTTTTTGGCTGGAAAAAAAATCCAAATTACCAACCGATAGTTTGATCGGGATCCTCTTCACTTCCAGCATGGCTCTTGGAGTTATTTTGATGCGCTTTACGCCGGGCTATCAACCGGATTTGGTTTCGTATTTGTTTGGCAGTATTCTTTCGATTCAGGTTTCTGATCTTTGGATCACCGCCGGCTTGAGCACAGTCATTCTTGGTTGGCTTTTCTTTTTTAAACGCCAACTGACTTTTATGTCACTCACCGAAGAAGCCGCCGAGGTCAGCGGCGTCAAAGTTTCTCTCCACACCCTGATTCTCTACATCTCTCTCGCTCTAGCTACCGTACTCGGCGTCAAAGTTCTTGGTATTGTTCTGGTCTCAGCCCTTTTGATTCTACCCCCGGCCACCAGCCGTTTGTTGGCCAAAAATTTCAAACAATATTTCACTCTTTCAGTCATTATCGCCGAACTGACAATTTTAATTGGTTTATTGACTTCGTTCTACTTTGATCTGCCGTCCGGGGCAACGATTGTTTTGACAGGAACACTTTTATTTGCGATTGCGGCGTTGATTAAAGGAAAAACAATTTAAATTATCTAAACCAAATTTAAAAAGATTACCTTGATTACCAGGATAATCTTTTTTGTTTTCAAAAAAACCTTTAGGTGCATGTAAGGTTTTTACATATGGAAAGAGAAAAAAAATAAATTGAAACTTTTTCCAATAGTTTTAATGATGCCTAATCAAATCATAAACAGCCGCTAAAACAAAAATTGCTTGTAAAAATATAAAAATCAAATCACCGAGATAAAAACTATAAATACCAATGCAAGTTCCGCCAATGATGTAACAAACGTCTTGAGCTCTTCTCTTTTTGATGATTATACCAACAGAAATCAGAATTAAACCCAACACTCCAATAAGTTTGAAAATTTCGACCATAATTTTTTCTTAACAAATTTTACTTTTTTTCTTGACTAAGCCATTTCTTATTAAGAGCTTCTTCCAAATCAATACCAAACAAATGAGCATTAACCATGGTCATACCGACAACATCGGCCAACTCCTTGGCTAATTCCCCTCTGGAGACTTCTTCGGAAACATGCTTTTCCGGCCGGCTCTTTTTTCGGTGAATCAAAACCGCTTGGGCAAATTCACCAACTTCTTCGATTAATTTTAGCAAAGCAAAATCCTCGTCGATGGCGATTTGGTATTTTTGGCCGTAACTTAGGGCATTATTCACAACACCTTGTTGAAGGTCTTTAAATTGCATAAAAAATAAAATTAAACTTTACACATTTTCGAAGCGAAGAGGAGAAAACAACTTTATTTCTCCTCTATAAAAGAGGTTCTTTTTATTAGGTTCCTCAGACTTTCTTGTGGGTAAGACAATCTTCCCAACCGTCGTCGTTGCGAGCCCGGCGAAGCAATCTCCTCGAGTTTTCATGAATAGTCGAGTTTTTGGTTATAAAACAAGAATACTAGAAGATTGCTTCCTGCCTTCGCCGGGCTTCGGCGGGCACGGCGCCGGGCTCGCAATGACGGGTAGTTTTTACTCACAGGAAAGCCGGGGGGACCAATTTTTATTTTAATATTTTTTGAAATCACAGCTTGAGATCACAAATTGTGATCTCAAGCTTAAAATTAGTTAGCTTAAATTAGTGGTTCTTCAGACTTTCTTATGGGTAAAGACCAAGTGTTTTTTCACCAGCTGGCCAAACCACCAAGATATCCACTTTTAAATGTTTTGTATCAAGTTTAACGTCTTCGACTTTCCAAGGTTCTGTTAAACCTAATGATTGGTTATAATAGGTGGAGATAATTGATTGGGTATTCATTCCCATCTATTTTACCTCAGAGGCTTACCCACAGGAAAGTCTGAAGAACCTTTTATTATAAAACTTTTTTTATTTAATATTATTAAGCATATCCTCTGTCATTTTTTCCAAATCAAAGATCTGATTCCAATTCCAGTCTGTTCTGGCTGAACTATCATCAATTGATCGTGGCCACGAATCAGCAATTTTTTGCCGGTCGTCTGGATGATAAGTACAAGTA
>DOJV01000055.1 GCA_003511125.1 Candidatus Uhrbacteria bacterium | reverse complement strand
ATTGCGAGCGCCACACGAAGCAAGCTATTAAATCTCGGCTTCGAGAGATTTCTTCCTGCCTTCGCCGGGCTTCGGCGGGCACGGCGCCGGGCTCGCAATGATGGGGTTTTTATTTAATCACCGTCCCAACAAATTTCTTCCCTTCCAGCAAATTTTCTATGTTCTTAATTTTCTTGCCATTCATAACCACAACTTCCAAACCAATCTGCTCGGCCAGGCGCGAGGCTACCGGATCGAACGGAGCGTTCATGCCCGGATCCCATTCGTTGCCGACGATTTTGCGAAAATCTTTCCAGGAGATATTTTTAATTTTTACGGCATCAGAAAATTTGTTTGGATCTTTGTCAAAAACGTAATCAATATTCGAAAGGTTGAGCAAGGTTTTGGCGCCGAAGCGTTTGGCCAAACGTGTGGCCACATAATCAGTGGACCAACCCGGCTTCCAGCCGGCGGCGACCAAAACTGGTTCGGTCCATTTAATGTTTGGTTTAGTCGGATCTTTAATCATGACCGGATGAGCCAGGTCGCGAAAAATTGTTCTGAGCAAATGACCGTTCAGACGAGTCGAATGAATACCCAGCCAATCCAAGTCGTCGCGCGTCAACTCACCGAGTTTTTTGGCCGCCGACTGATAGTTCCGAGCCGTGGTACCACCACCGATAACAATAATAAATCTTCGACCCGCGGCCGCGTGTTTAGTAATCATCTTTTTTAAATTTTTGAGAAAGTTTGTGTCGATTCCTGTCTTCGGCACAACCAACGATCCACCAACAGAAAGAACAATCGGCACTTCAGAAACTTTTTGTTTGGCCATAATTTTGTTTTAAAAACGCTCGAACGAGTCGAGTGTGTTAATTAACTTTCTTTGGCGTGCTTAACAAACCAGTTGGTAACCATGCCCACAATCCACAAAAAGATAGCAACCAAAATAGCAGAGAGAAAATCGTCAATAACAATTCCTTTAACCATGGTGCTCATAAACCAAAGCATACCGGCATTGATCACAAAAAGAAAAAGCCCGAGCGTAATAATTGTCACCGGCAAGGTCAGAATCAAAACGATTGGACGGACCAGGGCGTTAACCAGACCAAGAATCAGGGCAGCGATCAGGGCGGCATAAAAAGACTCGACATGAAAGCCTTGAATAAGATAAGCGGCGGCAAGGAGGGCCAGGGCGTTGATGACCCAACGGAGGATTATGATCATAAGTAAGTTTTTTAGGTGATTTATGAAGATTACTCTTCAAATTTCTTTTTTAATTCTTTAATTTTGTTTTCGACTTCGGAAAGTTTCTCTTTACAAACCTTCGCGAGTTCTAATCCGCGTTCAAACTTTTTCAGACCTTCATCAAGATCGGCTTCGCCTTTTTCGAACCATTCGGTAATTTGTTCGAGCTCGTCAAAAGCTTGAGAGAAATTTGTTGTTGATTTTTTTGCCATACTTATAAAAAGTTAATTTTTTATCGATTTCGTCCTTCTAATCTTTCCCGCAGACCTTGCTCTCGTTTTTCAAACCAACGGGATAATTCTGGAATTCTTTGTATATCACTAATTAAATCTCTTTTAAAACTACCTTCACCGTATTTCTCAAGGTCTTCTTCAATAAGGGGTTGCTGATCGGAGATTCTTATTCTTTCCATCGGAACGTCTTTCAAGATAATTATTTCGGGCATTGAATATCCTAAATCTTCAGCTTTTTCCAAATAATCTTTTAAAGAAATCTTGCTTTCCATATAAGCTCGTTCCGCTTCCTCGTTAGAACGATGCAAATATTTTTTTGGAATACCTGTCTCTTTTTGGTATATAAATCCCTCCATATGACCATTATCAACCACAAATATTTCTCCCCCTTCAAGATCGACATCCAACTCCAATAAAAGCGAGCCTATATTCGACCTAAACCTATCCATCCAAACTCCTTTAAAACAAGTATTATTTACCCAACTGTCTGGAAGCGGCTCCAAAAAAGCAAATACCGCCATGGTTTTCCATGCTTCTTTGTCTCGTTGTCCGACTCTGCGACCTGCGCTGAGACCCGGCCTGTTGTCGGTTTTCCACGAGCCTTTTTGAATATCTTGCCATTTCCTCAAATGGGCATAATGATAAACCTTCATAAAAAACATTTAAACTAATTTCATCTTCCCCTTCCCATTAACCCGAAGAACTTCGGCATCAAAAGTGCCGTGACTTAATTGTACCGCGATATCGGCGCCAATCTCAAGTTCGGCGGCGTCTTTAATGACCCGGCCTTTTTTGGTGACAATGCCGTAGCCGCGTTCCAAAACGCGTTTGGGATCGACACTGGCCAAAACCCGAACCGAGGTATTGAGGCGTTCGGAAAGACGTGGCAACCAAGTGTTGACACGATCAAAGAGATTTTTGGCTAGGCGTTCGAATTTTTCTTTTTGTAAATCCGCAGCCGAGAAAATTAATTGAGTAACGCGGTCGACTAAATTTTGTCGGTCACTAAGTGTATCAAGCAAACGACTTTCGATTTGCCGGGTCATGGTCTCGATTTCAAAAATCACATCCAAACGATTGGGCACAGCCCGCTCGGCGGCGTTCGATGGGGTCGAAGCTCGAACATCGGCAACAAAATCGCAAAGCGACTCGTCGCGCTCATGACCGACGCCACAGACCACAGGAATGCGTGAACCGAAAACAGCTCGGGCTACCTGTTCATCGTTAAAAGCATGAAGATCTTCAAGACTGCCACCACCACGAGTTAAAACAAGAACCTCGGGGCGATCTTTTTCTGGTAACAAATTAAACCTCTCGAAAGCTGCGAGAATTTCTGGTACGGCTTCCCGGCCTTGCACATGAACATGAATAAACAAAACTTCAACGCCGCTCCAACGATTATTTAGAATTCGATTAAAATCACCATAAGCCGCGGCATCGCGCGAAGTGATCAAACCGATGCGCGAAGGAAAACGCGGTAACTCACGCTTACGTGCGAAGTCAAAAAGACCTTCGGCTTCGAGTTTCTTTTTTAAAAGTTCGTAAGCGCGTTTAAGAGTACCATCACCAACCGCTTCCATTTTTTGAACATCGATTTGAAAATTACTCCACTTGGTAATGGCTGGTGGGCCCCAAACTTTTACCCGCATGCCGTCTTCAAAAACTCCGCTAACTTTAAAAGTCGTAGCAAAACAACCAACCTTGGCCGCCGGATCGTTTTCGTCTTTGAGCGAAAACATAATCCACTTACCGTCCTTAATTTTGTAATCAAAAATCTCGCCCTCAATAGCAAAAGTGTAGCCATCAATATTCAGCTTAAGAACTTGATTGGCAAGCTTAAGATATTCAGAGACCTGAAGGACAGGTTCAATTTCCGGAGTAGACATAGCACTGGTATTTTACTGGAAAAATTGGTTTGGGGCAAAACCAGACCACCCCTTCGAAAAAGAAGAACCGCGGTGGGGTCAAAAAAAACACGACCTCTGTTCAGGTCGCGTAAGAAACGTCGGGAATTCCTTCCCAATCAAGATCAGGATCAAAAGGATCAATGGTCCGGCCGCGCAAATGGGGGATGATGTCGGCGACCGAGAGCTTGCTGACAAGCAAAGATTCCAACGCCGGCGTTGCAATGAGACCGACCTTTTTCTTCAGTTTTTCCAGATCATCGTCACAAAGCAAGGCAAAGAGAACGGTGGTGTTGATGTCTGGAAAAATCTCGGCCAAAGAATCATAGACTGCCCCGTTCCCAGGAAAACCGTGGCGAGAAGGATTATTGCTCGGATAAAACTTGTACATGGCTTGGCGAGCGGCCTCAAAAAAATTGAAAGCCTCGCCTTGACAAAAGGAGACATAACCAACACCGGCAGACTCCCGACACAGAGCCACAATACAGCGAGCTACGCGCTCGCGTTGGCTCTGACCAAGCCTGCGCATGGCGACATGGATAGCCTCGATATCCCGTGGAGACAGACCGATCCAGACGTCAGATGTCAGCAGTCGACAAAAATCGTTGTAGTCGGCGAAGGTATAGGCGATCTTGTCGGCATACATAACAATAGCTTCTTCAAGACTCAGCTCGCTCACAAGAAGAGGACCAGATCCGCGAGAATGACGATGCATGATGCGCAAAGTCTGCTTGGTCAAGTTGAGACCATTACCTGAACGCTCGATGTGTTGAGCGGCCACGCAGCCAAAGACCTCGTGACGGAAGTTCTGACCAGTCTTCTGGGTCAAGAACATTTCACCGAAATGACCAAGCGGGGTGTGCCCGATGTCGTGACCAAGAGCGCCTGCTAGACACAAAGCCGGATTGGCGCCAAGGATCGAAGCAATCATGACGGCAATACTTGCAACCTCATCAGAGTGCGACCGACGAGTACGGATATGCAAATTGTCGGGCTCGGTCACCACCTGAGTGTGGTGAGCCGCCCGGCGCAAGCCGCGACTCGGCATGAGCTTCAAGGCGGCGTCAATCCAATACGGATCAACTCCCGGCAAACCGATAAGCACCCCATCCCCATCCTCGTCGCGCAATACCCTTCGCACCGCGGCCGAAGCCGGCGTGGCCAAACGACACAAGCACCCGATGATTGGAGCCAACTCGGAGCGCAGAAAACGAACATCGGCCGGAGTAATCTTGACTGAAAGCTTGTATTCCATTTTGCTACCTCTTGGAAAAGAACTGTTGTGACCGTATCTAAACAAAAAAAAGACCAACTGTCTAGTGGGGGGGGTGAAAGTTCCAAAGTTTTAAATTCCAAACTCCAAACAAATTCCAATTTTCAAAGTTTTAAAGTTTTAAATTTGTTTGGAATTTGGATTTTGGAATTTGTAATTTCAAAAGTAGCTCGGCTGATAAAACGGCACCGCTAAACAAAACACCAGAGCGATCAGAAACAACGAAACCAAAACTTCGAGCCAAACCATTTTCCCTTCCTTGGTACCAAACCAACCAAAACCAAAAATCGGAAAAAGAATCAGAGTGAAAAAAAGCCAAACGATGATAGTGTAAACAAACAGGGTTAAAGGCTGGTAAGGCGCGCCGACGAAGGCCCACCAACCGTGATCGGCCACGACTGGATAGACCACACCAAAAACCATACCCATCAAGATCTGCAAAAATACACCGACAGCAAAAGCCGCTAGCTGAGAGAGTTTAAAACTGAAAATATTTTTGACATGAACGACCAGTGGCAAAACTTCGGTTTTGCCGCGACGAAAAATTTCAAAAACAATGGCCGGAGTGGAGATAAGAAAAGCAGCTAAGCCACCAATGGCGGCGCCGAGGATGATGTCGTTCATATAAATGGAGTGAAAGGGGTTTAAGGGGTGGAAGAAGGGTTGGGGTAGATAACAACAACTACTTTAGCGCCATTTTCGACATCGCCGCTGTTCCAATCGTGCATGGCGTTCATGATTGTGTCAAAACTATATTGATAGTCAGCACCGCGACGGGTGCCGGGGTCGTTGGTGACAAAAGTTGTGTCCGTGTAGCCTTTCAAAACCAGAGCGTGGTAGAGCGGGCCCTCGCCGGAAAAATTTGGGTTGCCAAGCATTCGTCCGGCCGAAGGAACAATAACCGGGCGGCCGGCGGCGATGTGGATTTTCAAATCTTCAACGGTCGGATTTTCAATCAATCGAACCTTTTCATAACCATACATTTGTTCGGCCAAAATGGAAATTTGCAAAGCCGTGGTGCTTTCAAAAAAACCAAATAAAGCTTTTTCAAACTCCACAATTTTCAAAAGTTCGGTGTCGGCCGTGGCCGCGGCAATTTGGCCAGCTGACGTGCCTTTATAAAATTCGTCAGTCATATACAAGGCCGCCTCTTCACAAGTATCCTCGTGCACTAAGTCCCATTCGCCAAAAGGAGCTTGGGAAGTAAAAGGCACGGCGAGGTTGAAAGTTAAAGGAGTAGAAGAAGTTTCGTCGGTCTCTGCCTCTGCGGCAGTTTCCTCCTGAGCTGGAGATTCCTCTGGTTGGAGTGCCGGGTCGACCTCGTCGGTTTCAGTAATTTCAGTAGGAAGACTTTCGGTTTCGGACGAAGTTTCTGACAATTCTTTTTCTTCAACCTTCTCGACACTTGGGGTAACTTTTTCAAAAGGCACAGCTACCGGAGCGGCGGCCATTCGCTCAATATCGCTGGCCGCGTCTAGCAAACCTTGGCGCTGCGACCAAACAAAAAAACCCAAGACAAAAACCATCGCCACGGACACCAAAAGAAAAAGACAAGAACGCTTCATATTTTTTTAAATTGTTTACTAACCCATTCTTTAAGCTGCCAAGTGGCTTTAACATCGTCTTTATTATATTCCAAAATTTTATCGAGAATTTTATCGTCGTGATTTTTTAACCAATCTTCAAACCAACGCACGGCTTGAACACCAGAAGCGTCTTCGGCTTGCCATTTGTAGCCAACGTAAGCCCCCAAATCTTTTAGCGAATAAAACGACAAAGGAAAAATTACCGCCGGACGAATTAAAAACAACAGATCGTGAAAATGCTTTTCGATTTCTAAACGCGAATCTTCGGCCAAAAAATATTTGGCCGCGAAACGACGAAAGACCTCTAACTCAAACCAGCCGTAATGATAAATTGGCGCCTCGGGGCGAGCCAAAACAAACTCAATAAATTGGCGCCACATCTCTCCTTCTTCTTCTGGAGTTTTGGCCAAAAAAGAATAATAACGACTACGGCCTTTTTTAACTTCTAAAACGCCGAAAAGAAAATCAAAATCGCGTAAAGGATCGCTTTCGATATCAAAATAAAGTTCGTTGTCGGCTTTTTGAAAAGGCGGCGGAGTCAAAAGAAAATGTTTGTTCTTAACAATCGCCTCGGCTTGCAAACGCAAAAGTTCCAAACGATCCGGGCGAATATTTGGTGCCTGGTTTTTGAGCTCAGAAAAAGTTTTAGCTGCCAACTCGTTTAAAGTATGAATGCCGATTTTTTCCAAAGCCGCGACTTCTTCGCGCCAAACTCGATTAAGCACAGAAATATCGTTACAGGTCTCGGACTCCAATCGACAAGCCCCATACCACGGTGACTGCTTGCAACCGGCTGTCAAAAAATGTTTCGGTTCTTCGCCGGCCACAATCCGTTCGATCTCGCCGAGCGTTAGGTGAAACCGGCTCTCAAATTCCTCGATTAAAAAACCGACGATATTTTTATCGGGGGTAATGATATAACCCTGAACCGGTTTGGCTTTCTGAATCCTGGATAAAATTTCGGCGTAAAAACAACTTTGATATTTGTAAGTCTCGCGCATTTGCCGAGCTCGCTTAACATCGGCGGCCACATAATAATAATTTCCGAATTTGGAGCGACCCTCAACCTTGGCTAAAATATCGGGATTACCAACCCAATGCCCGTGCACTAAAACTCCCTGATAAATTGTCTCACGCCCCTCGCGCATAAATTCCAAAGTCTGACGAAAAGCTTCCTCGGGATCCTCGGCTGTCACCTCGACAAAATCCGAGCGATCGCTAACAACCTCGCGTTCTTTTTCCGGTAACAGGCCTTCGTCAAGCAAATACCAAAACAGCGGATCAACAACCGCTTCGGCCTCGTGAGCATCTTTATAAACCCAACTTAGGCATTTAAGATACTTATAAAAAGTTTTCTCGGTGATTTGACGGGACATAGTGGTATTATAGCAGAGGCTTGAAGAGCCATAAAGGCTTTAAAGGATTTAAGGATCGGCGGTTAACACAATGATAATTGACTTTTTTTGGAAAAAATGAAATAACAGAATAGGAAAAACTCCCCACCAGCGAGGTTTCAATGGACTTCCTGATTCTGGCTGTGGCCATCGTGCTCGCTATCTTCGCCCTCAACCTGATCATCAAGAGTCTAATCCATTTCTTCCATTTCCTCGACCAAGCTTTTCGACCGTTCATCTCAAAAACCGGAAAGGTGATCGACAAAAAGTTCACTCCGAGCCGTATCCTCCCGGGCCAAGAATTCTACGATCCGGAAACCAGCCTAACTTGGGGAGGCGAAAGATTGATTCCCGCGATCTACGAACTGACGATCGAAATCTATTCGCAACAGGTTCGATACAGGATCGAAAAAACGTTCTTTGACCAATTCGCGATCGGGGACTCCATCATCGTCCACCACCGTCTCGGACGTCTCTCCGGCAGAGCATTGATCAACAACATCGAAAAACCAACTCCAACGGCGTAAAAAAAGTACGCTGTTTTTTTTATTAGGTAAAAGTGTAAAAAAACAAAAATCGAAAAACCAAAAATAAAAAAACCGTCATTGCGAGCCCGACGCCGTGCTCTCCGAAGCCCGGCGAAGGCAGGAAGCAACCTCTTCGAATTCACAAACTCTTAGATTGCTTCGCTTTGCTCGCAATGACGGTGGACTAAACTTACTTATCCTCGACTATCACTGAAATCATTTCGTCACCAACTTTGATTTGATCGACAACATCTAATCCTTCTAAAACCCGACCGAAAATTGAATAACTTTTCGGCAACGGGACATCGGCTAACATGATAAAAAATTGCGAACCGTTGGTATTAGCGCCGGCATTGGCCATGGCCACAATGCCGCGTTCGTAAGTATAAGAATCGTTTAGTTCGTCGTTAAAACGATAACCCGGACCACCGCGGCCGGTACCGAGCGGATCGCCACCTTGGATGACAAAACCTTCTTCGCGACGATGAAAAATTAAGCCGTCGTAATAACCTTCTTTGGCAAGATAAACAAAATTAGAAACTGTCATTGGTGCGGTGTCGGCGAAAAGTTCGAAGACGATATCGCCTTTGGCGGTTTTGATACGAATGTTTTTATTTTGAATTTCCTCGGCTGTTAAAGTTCCGGGGAAAGTATAAGTTTTATTTGGGTTCACAGCGGTTGAGGAAGTTGTTGCCGACGAATTAGAACTTGTGGCGGCAGTGTTGGTGTTTTCGGTTGGTGTGGTGGCTTCGGTGGTCTTAGAATTTTCCTCGATCATGGATTCGTTTTTTTGGACATCGACCTGGCCGCAACCGCTAACAAAAAGCAGGGCCAGTGCAAAAAGCACTACGGTTTTTTTATAAGGCATACTAAAAAATTAAAAAACAAAGGTTACCAGAAAAAAGGCCAAAGCCACTATTAACCCACTAGAGGTAATGGCAAAAAACAAATCGGCTTTACCTTTTTGGGATTGACAACAAGTCTTGGTGGCCACGGGTTTTCTTTTGCTGACCGTTTTTTTAACCACCACTGTTGTCTTTTTAACCGCGCTAGGCGGTTTTTTTAAAAAAGCTTTTTTGGACTTTTTACTGGTTGACATATCCTCCTGTTTTTTGTTTTAATTATTTTCTTGAGTTATTATAGCAGAGAAGAAAAAAATAATAAAACTGTGGAAAACTTATGCCCTATTCAACAAAAAACTTCGAACACTTACTTGGTCTAGAAGGTCTAAGCAACCAACTTTTAAAAAATCATTTCGCTCTTTACGAAGGTTATGTAAAAAATACCAACAAACTTTTGGAAGAAAAAACGACTTTGCTCGAAGCCGGCCAAACCAACACTCCGGCTTTCGCCGAACTCACTCGCCGCTTTGGTTGGGAATGGAACGGTATGCGTTTGCACGAACTTTATTTTGGCAATTTAAAAAAAGACGGCGAAGAATTACCAGATATTTCCCCACTCCGAGCCGAGCTCGAAAAAAACTTTGGCGATTTTGAAAACTGGAAAAAAGATTTTCTGGCTCTCGGATCAATGCGCGGTATTGGTTGGGTGATTTTGGCACGCGATTCTGAGACCAAAAACTTGTTCAACATCTGGATCAACGAACACGACACCGGCCACCTCGCCGGAGCCGTACCGCTCCTCGTCATGGATGTTTTTGAACACGCTTTTATGATTGATTATGGTTTGAAGAAAATCGACTATCTAGAAGTCTTTATGAAAAATATTGATTGGGGTGTAGTGGAAAACCGAAGCCGCGGAAATTAGAAGGTAAAAATTTTTTCAAAACAAAAATCGGATTCATTCGAGTCCGATTTTATTTTTTATTTCAATAAAAAAACTCCCACACGAAGGATGCGGGAGGAAGTTAGTTTCGAGACAACCTGAGGTGTTGGCCGGGGAAAATCTCGGTCCACAAGGTTTCGAGAACAACCTCGTGTCCACGAAAAAGTTCGAGGCCGTGACGGTGCGAGCCCGAGCGAGCCCAGTTCGAGAAAGTGTCTCGTCTGTTCTCGTTGTTCCTCAAGGCCTCAAGGAGCGGCCGGAAGAAGGCTGGCAATTCCTCTAGTTTAGCTGTTCGATTCAGGAATTGCCCAATGTTTCGGGCATCAAAACGATCGAACAGCTCTACCAACCTCTCACCATCTAGAAGTTGCCAGACAATTCCGACCAACCGGTAGTCGGTGCGCGCAATAACAGATTCCCAACTCGTGGTGGAGAGTGAATCTGCCACCTTGGGCAGTGCGATGGGCAGGATTTCACCGGCTAGCGCCAAGGACAAAACCTCGAGCAACAGCCGATGACTCCAAGTCATAACACGCGCCGCTTGAAGCATCACTTCCTTGAACTGGAAGAAAATGCTATCCGAGCAGAGCTCTTTGAACAAGTTACGGAAACTATCCCAGTCGACGCGATTCATGAGTTTTAGGACATAAACCAGGTTGTGCTCGTCCCGAGTCATAAAGCCCCAGACTTCAAGAAGTACTCGGGCCTTGTCATCCCAACTCTGACTCTTGTCCGTCAGTATGCGATTGATCGGGACAGTCTCGACCAACTGCTCTTTGGCCGCTTCGGGCCAAACCGCGAAACCTTCGGCCAGCCGCAATAAATCCGCGAGGCTAACGACCTTGTTCGGGTCGTGCCGCCACGGCTCGTTGCGGCGAGCCCAGGTTTCGGCAAGTATCAGTCGGGTGTTCCCTTGAACACTCATAAAAACATGATCGCACCAGAACTCCAGTATCCGATTCGGTTCGGGCATGGTCTGCCCTTCATCGAAGTGGTAGAAATTCCGGGCACTCTCGACCAAACGGCGGAAGGCCTGAAGGCCCAAATTAGCAACGCGCAAGGTCTGTCTATGGTTCAGGCGAGAAAAAATCCGACCATCACAAAAGTCTTGGTCGCGGCCTTCGGTGACTCGAGCAATCTTGGCGGCAACTTCGGCTTCGTGGATTTCACCGAGGTCTTGATCTGGAAATACAGAGGGCGGCAACGTAGCATCTTCATCGGCCAACCGTTGCCATCGCTTCAGTCCAGGAACACGCCTCTCGACAACGCGTTCAAGAAAACTGATAACGTCGTCAAGGTTGCCAAAGACATAGATCTCGGCAGCAAACGGACAACCCGACCCAGCTCGACCAGAAAAACCAATGCCATTGCCAAAAGCCTTTACCAAGAGCCCCATCAAGAAGGGGTACAAAACCCCACCGGCCGGATTCAAACGATGGCGTTCGACTCGACGGAAGTACCGGGCGGCAAAGACTCCAACACCAAGGAGATCTTCAGAAAGCATCTCCGACCAGTTCACCCAGCCGGCCACAGTAATCTCTTCTTTGACCCTAGTGATCAGATCGGTGATAGCTTGCTCTTCGGCAAGTGTGGCCACCGGCAAATTACACGGGTCAAACAAGTCGCTCTCGGAGCGCGACCACATGAAATAGGCCGTGGTGGCATCGGTGATCCCGTAGTATTGCCAGCGTTTGGTACTGTCGGAACGAACACGAACAATGTCTCGCTCACGCAGTTCACGAAGTTGATCACAGATTTCTCGCTGACGAGTCTCAGCGTAGGCAATGAGTTGCTCAATACCAACCTTGCGAGCAATGGCCAAAGCCAAATCCATCTCACTGCGTCGATCTCCCCCGGCACGTTTGATAGCGACCAAACACTCCAGGGCGTAGTTCAGAAAACACAAGATGATGGCCTGAGCGTGAGCCCGATCCTGCATCAAATCCTGGCGCATGGCATAAGAGCTAGCCACATGGGCCGAAACACTCAAAAGTGCCTCAAGACTCCAGCTCCCAGCGATTTCCGGATCTCGTTGCATAACCTTGGTAATGAACCTGGTTTTTTCGGCAACGATCTGAGAAATATCAAAAGTCGCAAGTTGATGACTCATGTTTTACCCCGAATTAGGAAGGAACATTTCTCGACCACATTTATGATCGAGCTTTCTCTTTTCACATTAACAAATCTAAAGAGAGAAAGAAAAGGGTTCAGAGCGACCTCCGAACCCCGTGAAGTTGTTGCCGCTCGTTCGCTCGTCTAGAAGTCGAGGAGCTCGGCTTCGAGCCGGGCCGCGGTCTTGGCCTCGGACTTGATCCCAGCCACCCGGTCCTCAGCCAGGCCAAAAGCCTTTTCCATGGCCGTGCGGTGAACCTCGACGACCTCGTCGAGGAGAGCCGCAGTCTCGAGACTGTCACAACGCTGACGAGCACTCTCCCAGTACCACTCCGGACAGATCTCCCTGAATTCCTCCCAGAGATCATCGTCGATGTCGAACTGGTGGCTCTCGTAAAGGTCAATCAGGAGGGCCAGGAGGTCGTACCCGAGGGCTTCGAGTGTCTCCTCGACCCACAAAACACCCTCGTTCCGGACGACGGAGTTCAGGTAGGCAAAGGCCCGTGCCGGATCGAAGACGACCCGCTGTGACTCGATCTGGCCGGTCGGCGTACGCACGGAGAAAGTGACAGCCTTGGTGAAGGCGTCGAATTCGTCGGACTCGACAGCGTCCACTCGAGCGTCCATGGCCGCGCGTTCCAGCTCGGACTCGTTGACCAAAACGAAGATGGAAGGGTCGAGATAGAAGACCTCGGCCACCTCGTTCGGCTCGAGCAGTTCGATGACCGGCACCAGGTCACCGCAGTCGGCGACCACACGCCTCGACGAATGCAGGGCGACGAGTTTCGTCTCCATTTTCTCGTCCACGACGGGCAGTTCGCCGGCCGCGCAGGAGGCCATGACGATGGCGAGCTGGCGCTCGGTCGGCAGGCCCCGCACGAGGGCCCTGGCCGAAGTCGGCCCCATGGACATGAGAGCCGCGGCCGTGACCTCGGCCGGCTCCATGTCGGAGACGATCTGGTCGCGGCGGATGGCGATCTGATCTTGGGTGAGGGTGACGAGTGATTCGTTGTTCACAGTTGACTCCTGAGTCGGGGTGGTGGTATTGGCAGGATAACAAAACTACAATCATGGAAACTACTGTTTCCACTGTCCTTTAGAGACACTAAAACCTAACAAAAAAAGACTGTCTTGTCAATGCCAAAACAATCTTTTTCCAAAAACCTCTTATTTATTCAAAATCTCTTCCACAATTAGACATTAGAAATTAAAAATTAGACATTCCCAACCTCTTCCCACGGCACTCCTTCCCTACCAAACTGCCCGTACACCGCCACCGAACGATAGCGCGGTTTTTTGAGATCGAGTTTTTTGACAATTGACTCGAGTTTAAAATCAAATTTTTCTTTGACCAAATTCGTAAAATCCATTTTTGCGCCGCGAGATTTTTCGCCCACCGCCCGAACCTCGATCATTATCGGTTCGGAGCGACCCAAGGTATAAACCAAAGTAACCATGGCTGATTCGGCCAAACCTTGGGATACCAAATACTTGGCCACATAGCGAGCCATATAAGCTCCGGCTCGCTCGGCCCGCAACGGATCTTTGCCGATTGGCGAAGCGTCACCGTGCGGAATTAAACCACCATAAAAATCCGCGGCTGGCCGGCGCCCGCTGGCGCCGGCATCGGCCTGAAAACCACGACTGGAAAACGAACCAATGGGATTGATAAAAATCTGAACATCATCACTGCCAATAATCGGATAAATAACTCGCGCCAACAAATTGGCTTTAACATCATTCGGAGAAACATCGGCGGCGTGACTAGCTAAAAGCGTCACTGCGAAAATTTTCTTGCCATCCATAACCACCTGAGCTTTGCCGTCTTCACCGAGCCAGTGAAACATCGGATCAAGTTTTCGCAAATCATCAAGACGACGCACCAAACCTTGAGCCAAAACAAACGGCAGTGGTAAAAACTCACGAGTCTCACGAGTAGCATAACCATTCACCACAACCGTATCGTACGAACCAACGGTTTTCAACATCTCTTCCGAAGACGGCTCGACGTTTACAAAAACTTCCACTTCATCTTGATAACCAATCTCGGCATAAATCTGCTTAGCTAAAGCGGCCACATCAAAATCAGCGGTAGAATTAACCTCCCCGCCAATCATAATCATGCCATGCGAACCGAGGACTTTAATATCCAAACGACTCTCCGGATCGCGACGCAAATACTCGTCTACGATTCCGTCGGCTATTTGATCGCAAATTTTATCCGGATGTCCGGAAGCCAAGGCTTCAACAGCTTTTAACATAAGGCGGCCTTAGGTTAACAAATTTTTGAAAAATCGGCAATTATCTGATATAGTAAAAAGGTAATTCATAATCATTTAAAAATATGAGTGAAATTGACCTCTCGCCAATTTTGGCAGAAATCAGAGCGCTTAAAGATAAAATCGATACAATTAAATCCAAAATCGAAAGCAGCGAAAGTAGTGGTTTGGTTAAAAACAGCAAAATCACTGAACTAAGTGGAAAAATAGACACCGCCGTCTCTGATATTCGCAGTGCTATTTCGAGCAGTTGTTCGAAATAATTATCAAACTCGTTAACTAAAACCTTGTCTTTCTTGCGTGACGCTCGAACAGATGAAGAGCGAAACAAACAAACTATCAACCACAAACAAAAAAATCACCGATTAAACCCGGTGATTTTTTGTTCCACATCAACCCAACAGAATCGCATACATCTCTTTTGACGAGATGTCTAGCGAGAGAGCGTTAAACTTCTCGCCAAATTTAATGAACATGATTCTGTCAGGCTGGTGTGGAGGGATTAATAATTTCTAATTGTGGTTGGATTCTTTTTAAAAAATTAACTCCTTAATTAGACATTAGAAATTAAAAATTAGACATTTCCAACCCAACCCTCAACTGAACTCTCGAGAAACTCGAGCTCTCGGTTAAGGCCAGCACGAATGCAAGATGTGCGGGACGAGTGGTGTCCCCACATCGTTCGTGCGGAGACCCTTGTTTTTTCCGGCCAGCATAACCTGAGCCGGTTGTCTTCCCACCGGGAGGTGGGTCAGGGTCGGAGGAGCAGCGGATACATATCCTCTGCCGACTCCTTTTGGTTGCGAATCGGAGCTGTCTTAGGCAGCTGCCGATTCTAGGTGGTGAAGGAATTAAGCGCCTAAGACGCAGAAGTTTGCTGTCCCTCGAGGAAATCCCCGGAGGTCCGATCTGAGGCAGGAAATCTTATCTGGCCAGATCAATGGTTGGTCACGACAAGCGCAACCAATGGTGAACTCAAAGCAGAGGGCCGAGTTCGAACCTAAAACCATTTCTAGCCAGAGATCCACAATCCTCTCGGGACAGCAAAACATTGAGAAGGAGGTGTGGGCGGCCGCTTTTTCACCCGCGCGGCCGCCCTTTTTTGGCTTTTTGTTTTCCCTTGCGCGTCTCATCGACGCGCCCCCTGCTTTAGCCATCACGAAGACGGCACTGACAGGGGCCGGGCATGGGCCACCTCCTTTTCTCAACTAATCTTCCGAGCAACTCAGAAAATTGGTTGAGTTGAGGAGGGAAAACAGGGTGCAACCGTTCTACCCTCCTCGAGGTCTCGCGACACTTTTCGTCCCCGCGAGAAGATGGGACTAGGTTGTGCCAGGTTGCCAGCCTGGCGTTCTCGGAGACACTTGCCTTCGTATTCAGTCTTCTGTTCAGAACTCGTGCAGGATTTGACAGCCGATGGAACCCCCGAAACGCTTTTACACGCTCCGGATAGGATGTTACCCCGTGCTCATCAAAATTCCTTTTGAATTTCCTGAACTTCCAACAGAACACTACTAACAAGCCGCAAATTTATTTATGTGATTTCTCACACAAATCTGCGTCCTCGCAGACCACCTACATTCAGTACTTCACAGCTGCGGATGATGTCTCCGATCAGACTATGTTTCCCTTTTAGTGGTAAAATTCGCGCTACCGACTCCGGTTGGACTTTTATGTATCCACGGCCTGGGCGCCAACAATCCCAGGCTCGCTTCCTGTCAAAATCGCATCAAGCCTCCTTTCGAGGCGACGGGCTTTTAACACCATCGTTCGCCTATAAGCCCGAGAAAAACTCGGCGGCGATGGGCCAAGAAACGTTACGGTTTCGCATCTCCCCAGTCTTGGCTCTGGGGGTTAGCGGGAGTTCGTTTACACGAACCCCGAAAGGTGACTCATTGGCCACCTCCATTGCGCGATTGGCCCGCGCTCTGCCGCCTCGACACAAATCGAGGTCTTTTCCCGCCTTTTCCATGGCCCGTGTTGAAGTGGGCTGGCTGGATTGGCGGGGATGGCTCACCGAGAACAATGCCTTTTCCCCAAGTCTCGGCGCTCAGGGGGCTACGAATTTTGGGGTCCTCTACACGAACCCCGAGGGATAGCCCATCGGGCCTCCTCTGCCCAAGCGACAAACGATGGCGCCGGGCGGTTGGGGAAGAGATTGGACCGAGGGCCGGGTGTCTGGCGGCGGCGCGTTGCGCAGGCGCGGCCAGAGAGCCCCATGGTGGTGTCCTTTCTCTTCCGTGGTTTCCTGTACCCAGTCCCGAGACACTCACAGGTGCTCGACGGGTCAGGGGGATGGACAAACTCTTCTGCCATTCCGGTGCAACAGTCCTGCCTTTCCGCGAGATGCAGAAGACAGCGTTCACCGGCGGCTGAGTTTATCGATCAGTGCCCCCGAAATCTACGACTCGCGGGTCATAAACTTTGGGGGCATTAAAAATAATTTTCAATTATTTTTAATTTGGAATTTTTCGCTCAGATGACCAGAAGGCATCCGGAAATATCTGCTTTCCGAGCTCGATTAACTTCAGGGACGTAGAACGTATAAAGCATCAAGTTATTCGGAAACGATATTTTCCAGAAATCTTCTGGACACTGGTGAAGATTTCACCAAAGGGTATCCGGAAATATCAGCCTTCCGAACCCGATGGTCTTCAGTGACGCAGAGCGTATGAAGTATCAGGCACCTCGGAAGCGGTGATTTCCAGAAATCCTTTGGTCGCAAGCTTAAATAAAAACGGGCTTGCGTACCTAAAAGAGATATACAAACCCGTTGTTATGACCAATTTACCCCGGTCCAGGGCTCTCTCTCCTCTTCAATTTTGTGGAACGTACGCGCCTTAGGTCTTCACTCCCAAGCCGCATATTACAAGAATTAATATATCATATTTTTACGACTTTGTCAAGAGTAAGAGGCTTTTTAAAGCTCAAATTAGCCTAATTTAAAGGATAGAAAAAACCCAAAAAGTTGACAAAACTGCTAAAAACCCCTATCCTCCAGGCGTTCCTTTCACCCACACAGAGCAGGAAAATGTCAGAAAGCCACACTGTTCCCGCCAACCCAACCCTGACCATCGGTTGCCTGATCAACCAAGGAGATCCGATCGGGGCTGCCCGAACGGCTCAACAAGCCATCGGCGAACGCTACCGACTCCCACCAGAACTCGCCGACCGCCTGGTTCGGGCCTGCGCCAGCGCCCCCGAATACGAACCAGACTTCGTGGCCTACTTCGCCGCCTGCTTCGTCGCCTCAGGCCACCCGGTCTTTTTCGTTCGAGGTCTGAGACAATTTTTGGACGACAAATCCAAGAGAACCAGCCGAGATTTCTCCAAGGCTATTCGTATCCTTGATGGAATTCTCGGCGATCGCATCTCCAGACAAGGTCGTCGGAGCTTTCCTTACTAGTCAACACTTCCTTCCCCAGCCTTCTGGCTGGTCTTTTTTTACAAAATCAACATAGCATCGCCAAAAGAATAAAAACGATATTTTTCTTTCACTGCTTCCTCGTAAACCCGCAAAATATTTTCTCGGCCGGCAAGAGCTGAAATTAAAACCAAAAGCGTGGATTTTGGTAAATGAAAATTTGTGACGAGACCGTCGATGATATTAAATTTAAAACCCGGAGTGATAAAAATATTTACTTCGTCGAAAAAACCATTTATCGGCAAACTTCCGTTATTCAAAGCGGCGACGCCTTC
>DOJV01000037.1 GCA_003511125.1 Candidatus Uhrbacteria bacterium | reverse complement strand
CCGATACCGATACCGGTAGCGGTTCTGGCGGCTGGGGTCTTATGACCGTGACTTGGGAAACCGACTTCGGTTACAACTCGCAGTCGCTGACCGCGATCTACGAGTATGCCGTGAGCTCGGCCGCTTTTGTCACCTGGTCCACCACCAGCTTCTCGACCTCGACGACCGACGCCATCAGCTTCTCGTTCATGGTGCCCGACGGTGACGCCGTGCGTTACAGCGTCGAGTCCTATGCCTATGGCCGCTACGACTGGAGCTGTGAATCAACTTCGGTCTCGGAGTCGACCGACAGCCTTATGGGCAGCCACTCCATCGACTACTTTTCGCCCGACGGCGACTTCTGCAGCCCGACCCCCGAGATCTATCACAAGGTCACCGGCGTGGTCGACGGCTGCGAAGCCATGACCGTCGCGACCTGCGAGTAATTCGTTCTTCTCCCCGGCGTTCTTTTGAATAGCCGGGGGTTTTTGAAACGGTGATTGTTATTTTGTTCACTCGACTCCGGTTGGCAGCCCTCACCCCGTTAATCGGCTGGTGTCGGCCCAGCCGATTAACGGCCCTCTCCCAAGGGGAGAGGGGTGGGGTTGGATTGGCCGGGTCCATGCCCTCTCCCTTTGGGAGAGGGACGGTTTGCTGTCGGCAACCACCCACCCTCCGACAGCAAACCCGGGTGAGGGGGGGGTGAGGGGGGGGATCGAGTCGGCCGGGTGGGGGAGATCGAGTGAGTGGAAAATTGAACCGTCAGGTGAGGTAAAACTGAATAGCCGAAAAGAAAAAATAAACAAAATTTAAAAAATATCTTAATTAAAAAAACCTCTAAAATATGCAAACTTTTTTACTAAACCCAAGTGGTTTAAAAATTTTCCGTCGGTCTTTAAGGAAAAAAAGTACCAAAGCCGAGAGAAAACTTTGGGCTTATATTCGAAACAGAAAATTGGGGGCCAAATTTAATCGTCAATTTGGAATTGGAAATTTTATTGTTGATTTTTGTTCGCGTCAATACAAATTGATTGTTGAATTGGATGGCTGTGTTCATAATCTTAAAGAAGTTGCCGAGTACGATTTTAAGAGAAGTCAAATTTTAAGAAGTTTTGGTTATAAAATTCTTCGCTTTAAAAACCAGGAAGTCCTAGGTAATATCGATTTTGTGTTGGAAAATATTAAAAAAAACTTGATTCTTTTTTAATATTTTTTTGACTGTTGGTTTTAAAAAGAAAATTTTTGTCTATCCTCTTGTGGATTACTTATTTTTCGCAAAAAAATATGATATACTGTTAGGGACTATGAAAGGTTTTTTACTGAAGGTTGTGGCCGCGCTTTTAGTGCCGTCGCCACGCCTAAAACATGCCGGTTATCTTTTGGTGTTGCTGGTTTTTTTGGGGCTGATTATTGGTCGACCAGCTTTGGCCGAAGAAAACGCCACAGCCGGTGCTCTTAACTGGCTGCTTGGTCTTTTGGCTGGTGTCTTAACAACCGTTGCTCAGATGGCCGGCCAGTTGGTGGTTGTGCTTATCGGTTTGGTAACCATTCCGCTCATGACTTATAACGAATTTTCTACCTCGCCCATAATTGGTATGGGCTGGTCGGTGGTTCGTGACGCGGTTAACATGTTTTTTGTTATTGTTCTGATTCTAATTGCCTTCGGAACAATTTTGGGTATTGAACGTTTCAAGTGGCGTCAGCAAGTGCCTCGGCTTTTAATCATGGCCATAATGATTAATTTTAGCCGAACCCTGTGTGGTATTTTGATTGATTTTAGTCAGGTGATCATGTTGACGTTTGTTAATGCGGTTAAAGATATTGCTGGTGGTAACTTTATTCAAATGTTTGGTATTCGCAGTATTTTTGAAGCCAACGACAGTTCTTCGCTTTTCGATGGGACTAATACGGCTGGTGTCCAAGGTTATGATCTTTTTGTGGCCGCGGCCGTGGCAGTTATCATGATGTTTATCGTTTTGATTGCCATTACTTTTTTGACTATTATTTTGGCTTATCGAATTGTCGTGCTTTGGGCCTTGGTCACTGTCGCTCCTTTAGCTTGGTTTACCAAAGTTCTTGGTGGAATTTCTCCAAACGGCGACAAGGGTTATAAACAGTGGTGGAGTAAATTTAGTTGTGCTTTGCAAATTGGTCCGGTTTTGACTTTCTTTTTATGGTTGGCTTTGGCTGTGGCCGGTAGTGGTGAAATCAGTACCAGCTCTGGTTTTGTTGGCTCAAACGCGCCGGCCGGCGAGGGTTTAGATACCGGAAGTTTAATCAAAGCTTTGGGCATGAACCAAATGGTTAGTTTTATAATCGGAATTCTTTTGTTGTTTGTGGGTTTTGACGCGGCTAACGATGCTTGTTCTGGTAGCGATGGTGTTGTTTCTGGACTCATGGGTAAAGCCAAAGGTCTTTCCAAAACTGTGGCCATGGCTCCGGTTGCGGCTACGGCTTGGGTTGGGGCCAAGGGTGTGCAAGGTACCCGGGCTCTCGGGCGCGGAACTTATAATCAAACGGTTGGGCGGGGAGTCGGTGCCCTAAAAGGCAAGGCGGCTACTTGGATGGAAAAGAAAGCTGGCGAAAAAACCACCTCAACTTTTATGCGTAATATTTACGGCAAACAAGCCGCTAAAATGAAAGCCTCTCGAGCAGCCGAAGCCGAAGCTACCATGAAAGACCGACCAATGTCTGATGCCGAACTCAAAGCTTCTTTGGAAGGCGGACCAAGTAAGTTTGATGTTGGTGGCAAAAAATATGCCGCCATGATGAAAGAAGCTATGAGCCGCGATAGCTTTAGAACCGAGTTGGGTTCAGAAGGTATGGCCAAGCTTCTTAATCGTAAAGTAGGTAATGGTACGGCTAAGGATTTGATGGATAATACTTTTTCTGCCGATCCGGCACATAAGAAACGAATGTTGGAATTGGAGAAAAAAGCCCCTTCAATGTTTGGTGATGAAAGAATCAAAGAGATAGAGGGTGATGAAAGAATCAAAGAATTAGATAAGTCGGAGTTTGCTAACGCCAAGGTTCGAGCACAAATTTCTGGTCAGAAGTTTAAATATGAAGGAAAAGATGGGGAATGGAAAGAAATTGATATGGTTCAGGCTATTGAACAAGGTCGCCTTGGTCAAAACGTAAAGAGAAATTGGGAAAAAGGTAGTACAGTT
The DNA here is from genome assembly GCA_003511125.1 of Candidatus Uhrbacteria bacterium. Classification (GTDB taxonomy): domain Bacteria; phylum Patescibacteriota; class Patescibacteriia; order UBA9934; family GWF2-40-263; genus UBA12403. Next base: position 11,410 of record DOJV01000037.1, on the reverse strand, counting down.
TTGGCTGCTTCAAAGACTCCGGAAAAACTAATGGAAAGAAAAGTTGGCGAAATCGATGTCAACGATATCGAAGAGCAAAATCTTTCACCAGAAGTCGCCGCTAAGATTTTTACCGAGGGTACGGCCGCGCAGGCGGTTGGTTTGGGTAAGGATGGTGCTCGCCAAAGTCGAGTTAAAAAAGACGCAGAAAAAATTCTGGAAGAAGTCAAAAAGCAAGCGACCTCCACGGGCTACATGCCAGACGCCGGGGAGTTCACTCAAAGAAACGATCGCATGGTGCAAACGGCCAAAGGTAACATGTTTAAGGCCGGTGCGAATTTTGATCAAGCTTTTGAAATTGATGGTCAGGGTGGTTTTAGTAACACTGATGCTAAAGCTGATTTTGCGTCTATGGCCAAGGGCGACGGAGACATAACCAGCGCTGCCATCCAGCACGGCGGGGAAGCGAAAGACGAAGCTCTTAAAGCCATGACCGCCAAAACTGCTGGAGATATGGTTAGAAAACTTAAGGCCAGCAAAGAAGGTTCCGGTGAACGTGCAGAACTTCAGCGACAAGTTAATTTAATTAACCAAGCTTTGGGTGAATACCTGAACGGAACACCGATCGATACCTCGCCAGACGAACTTAGAAGAGTTTTTGACGCTATGAGGGTCTTGGATTTAGAAACCACAGAAGCCGCTCCGACTCCAGCCGCTCCGACCGCGGCGTTACCACCGCTTCCGGTAATTAAAAGAGAAGATATCGAAAAATTAGCTAATGAAATTTGGCAAGGCCGAACAAAAATTGGCAAAGAAGGCGATTCTAATAGTGATTGGGAAGCGGCCAAAGAAGCTATTACCAAAGAATTGGCTCAGAAAATTTATGAAGCCAGATTGGCCACCGGTCGTGCCGGTGACGCGACCAGCGACTTTCAAGAAGCCGTGGATAAATTAAAACGAGACGCCGGAATTTAAATTAAACTATGGCCGAAAACAAACTCAAAGAATTTAGCGATTTGCCAGAAGCGGTTCAAGATTATCTTCTTGATCCAGTGGTTTTAACGCGAGTTAGTGGGTTGGTAGAAAAATTTGAGTTAGGTAACAAGGGCCTGAAGGAAATCATGCATGAAGTTGAGGCTATGGTTTGTTTTAAACACGAAATAGTAAATTTGCCGGTTTTTCTTACTTCACTTTTTAGTCTTTCCGAAGACAAAGCTAAAAATTTAGCCATAGAAATTGTTGGCCAGGTTATTCTGCCTTTGGCACAATTCAGAAAAGGCGATGCCGAGTTGTTAAAACAATGGGGTGGAAATCCGGCGGCTTTTGCCAATATTCCAAAATTAGAAGTTCCTTATCAAACTCCAGAGGAGTTTGTGGAAAGCGCTTTAAAAGATTGGAATGCTGAAGATCCGGATAGGGTCTTGCACAGTCGTCTGATTTTTATTTTGGTAGCTTTTTTAAAAAACGAACGCGACCTCGAAGAGACTAAATCTGCTTTGGCTCGGCCAACAAAAGTTGGTGGCATGAATTTCCCGTCAGAAGTGGTCGAAAAGATTTTGAGTCTTTTGAATGAAAGAAAAGAGAGCGAGGGTTTTGTTTTTGATCCGACAGCAAAAAAAGCCGTTGAGGTTATTAAGCCGCCGGTACGAATTGTTTCTGATATTAAACCATTTGTTCCACCAATGCCTCAAGTCAAAAAACCTGTGATAGATTCTTCTCGTGGTGTTCAGAATGACAAAAAAGTGGATTCGATCGCTCCTCCTCCATTTCCGCCAAAACCTCAGCCGGTTGTTCGTCCGGAATCTAAAGTTAAACCAGTTCCTCCTCCACCGCTTCCGCCGCCACCAATCAGACCGGTAATTACCGATATCAAACCGCCGCCTCCGTCTCCACCTCCGCCTCCGCAACCAAAACCACCAGTAGCTCCAAAAGTTGAGGAGAAAACAACTGAGGTAATTTTAGAGCCGCAGAAAATTTCTCCGCCGGTCAAACCAATAATTTCGGCCACAAAAAAAGACAGTTTTAATCTTCACGAACCTCAAGACGAAAAAGAAATTAGTCAGGCCGCAGCCGTGTTAAAAGAAAAAGCGCCGGTGGTAAAAGCCAAAACCCCGCTCGATCAAGCTGTCGATAATTTGGTCGAAGTTTGTGATTTGCGTTTTGTTGACGAAGATTTAAAAAAACGTTTTGCTTTGGCGGTTGACTCGCGTTTGCGTGATGTGCGCGATGCTTTTGAAACCCGAGATTTGCTGGAACGTCCGCCTGATCAGGGTGGATTAGGTTGGTCGGGCGCGGCTTTGACCAAAGTAATGGAAAAATTAGAACAAATTGTTTTTGAACAAAAAGCCCTTTGGCAAGACGAAATTATCAAAGAAAAAAAAGTTTCCAAAGAAGTCGAAGAAAAGAAACGTCAGGTCGTCGAGCAAGCTTTGGCCAAAGAGAAAGCCGCCAAAATCAAAGCCAAACCTTTGCCGGTTCCAATCACTCCGGTAATGTCCTCTGGCAGTGTAGAGCCAAGCGGTCGACCCAAAATGGACGACGTGGCTTTTACGCGCAAACTTTCCGGCCCGGTTGAAGAGTTGCAAAACATGAGTCTAGAGGAATTTCGCCGTTTGTCTCGCCATCCTGAAGAAGCGGTTACAAAAATTAGCGATAAAATCAGTCTTTTAGAAGAGCAGGGAATTAGTCAAAAGATTTCCGGAATTAAAGCTTGGCGAGCATCGGCCGTCAATCGTTTGTATTTAGATATGAACAAGCAAGCGTTAATGACCGGCAAAAAAATTACAGAGATTATCGCCGATCGCACCGCGGCCGGTCAGGAAACCTTAACTGTTGAAGAAGCCCAAGTTATAAATAAACTGAATGGCGGGCTGAGGTTTTAAAGTTTTTAAGTTGTTGAGGGTCGGAAGTTTTTCTAAAAAAACCAACACTCAAACTCCTCTCCATTACTTCTATGTCAGATCAATTTACTGTCCCACAATTTATCGAAGTCGAAGACAAGATTCTTGGGCCGTTATCGGTTCGACAATTTTTGATTTTGTTGTCCGGGGCCATTGTTTTGGTGGCTTTGTATAAAATGCTAAGAATGGTGCCTTTTTTGATAATTGGTGTGCCTTTTCTTTCGGTCATGGTTATTTTTGCTTTTGCCAAAATTAACGGCATGCCTTTTCATTTCTTTTTGCTAAATCTTGTTCAAACTTTGCGTAAACCTCGACTGCGAGTTTGGGACAAAAAACTTTTTAATTCTGAATTAAAACAATACATGGTGGCGCCACCGCCACCACCGCCAGCTCCGGCCCAGCGAAAACCACCGCCGTCCGGTTCACATCTTCAAGAGCTCACTTTATTGGTTAACACCGGTGGGGCTTATAAACCAGAGGATTAAATTTAATTTTTATGTCTTCAGTCTTAAAACCCAGCCAAGCCACCCAACGTTTTTTAGATATTTCAGAAATTCGTGACGACGTGGTGATTATGAAAGACGGTACCTTGCGGGCCGTGCTTATGGTTTCGAGTATCAATTTTGCTTTGAAATCAATCGACGAACAGCAGGCTATTGTTCAGGCCTACATGTCTTTTTTGAACGGTTTGGAATATCCGATTCAAATTGTTATTCAGTCGCGCAAAATGAATATTGATCCGTATCTCGAATCCTTGGCTGTTCAACAAAAAGAGATTGCCAACGAACTTTTAAAAACTCAAATTGCCGATTACCGCGGCTTTATTCAAGAGTTGGTGGAAATGGGGGAAATCATGCAAAAAAGATTTTATGCGGTTGTGCCTTTTGATCCTTCATCCAACAAACAAAAGAATTTTTGGACACGTTTTTCCGAAGCTATTTCTCCAGCCTTGGGTATTAAATTAAAAGAAAAACAATTTCAAGATCGTCGTGAGGAATTGCTAAATCGTGTCGAAGTTATTAACGGTCAGTTAACCAGCATGGGTGTCGGCGGTTCTTTGCTCGACACTCAAAGTTTGATCGAGTTGTTTTACGAAAGCTATAATCCCGATGTGGCCGGTATTCAAAAACTCGGCGATGTTTCCAAAATCAGGTTTGAAGAAGCCCCCAAGGAATAAATTCCAATTTTTAAAGTTATGCCCATTGAATTAGGAAAAACCAAAAAAATAATTTCCCCGCCAGCAGCGCCGGCGCCCAAACCATTGTCGCCCGAAGAACAAAAAGCGGTCATGGAAAAAGCCACCCTCGAAGAAGAACGGGTTTATCGGCGTGGTGTGGTTACGGTTCGGGATATAATTGCTCCGGCTTCTTTTCAGGTTACACCAAACCATCTTTTGCTTTCGGGTATTTATTCACGCACGCTTTTTGTTATTACTTATCCGCGCTACATTGGTTTGGGTTGGTCGGCTTCGATTATCAATCTGAACAAAACTTTTGATTTGGCCATGTATTTTTATCCGGTCAAAGCCAATATTATTTTAAAACAATTGCAAAAACGTGTTGGTTATCTTGAAGCCGGATTATCCATGGACGCCGATAAAGGCAAACCTCGCGACCCTTTACGCGAAACCGCTTTGCGCGATATTGAAGGTTTGCGCGACGCCTTAACTCAAGGCACCGAACATTTTTTTCAATTCTCTTTTTATTTAACCATTTTTGCCAAATCTTTGGATGAGTTAGATAAACTTTCAGGCGATATTGAATCTGAATTTGGTAGCAAATTGATTTTTAGCAAAAAAGGTTTTTACCAAACCGAACAGGGTTTTAATTCCACTCTGCCGTTATGTAACGACGAGCTCATGATTTCTTATAACATGAACACCTCGCCGATTGCCGCTTCTTTTCCTTTTATTTCTTCGGATTTAACTTCTGACAACGGAATTCTTTACGGTATTAATCGCCACAATAATTCGCTGATTCTTTTTGACCGCTTTAGTTTGCAAAACGCCAACACTGTGGTTTTTGCCACTTCCGGTGCCGGTAAATCCTACATGGTTAAGTTAGAGGTTTTGCGCGCCCTCATGATGGGCACCGACGTGATCATTATCGATCCGGAAATGGAGTATAAACATCTTTGCGACGCGGTTGGCGGAACTTATATTAATATTTCTTTGGCCAGCCAATCCAAGGTTAATCCTTTTGATTTGCCAAAACCAAAAGGTGAAGAAGTTAAAACCGAAGATATTATTCGCAGCGCGGTCATCACTTTAAAAGGTTTGTTGCGCATTATGATCGGCCAACCCCAAGGTGGGGCCGGGGTTATTGGTTTTACGCCAGAAGAAGACTCGTTACTCGATCGCGCTTTGCTCGAGGCTTATGCCAAAAAAGATATTACGCCCGAGACGGTTGATTTATTGTTGGTGGAATCACCAATTCTTTCTGATTTGATTGATGTTATGCAAGGCATGGACGGAGCCGAAGAACTGGTGGCCCGACTTTCTAAATATACCGACGGAACTTTTTCGGGGATTTTGAACTCGCCGACAACTGTCGAAACCGACAATCAACTGGTCATCTTTTCGGTTAGAGATTTGGAAGACGAACTTCGACCAATGGCCATCTATACCATTGTCAATCATATTTGGAACACCGTGCGTTCAGAAAGAAAAAAGAGAATTTTGGTGATCGATGAGGCTTGGTGGTTAATGCAACACGAAGATTCGGCCAAATTCATTTATGCTTTGGTGAAACGTTGCCGAAAATATTATTTGGGTATCACCACAATTACTCAAGACGTCAATGACTTTTTGCTTTCACCATATGGTCAGTCGATTGTCACTAATTCTTCCATGCAGTTTTTGTTAAAACAGTCGCCAGCTTCGGTTGATTTGATTCAGAAAACTTTTAATTTGACCGATGGCGAAAAATATTTATTGCTCGAGTCCGGGGTGGGTGAAGGCTTGTTTTTTGCCGGCCAAAAGCACGCCGCGGTTAAAGTTGTGGCCTCTTACACCGAAGATCAATTAGTTACCACTAATCCGCAACAACTCTTGGAAATCGAACGCGGCCAAAAAGAATTCGCCGCCAAAATGGCCGGCGCCGAGTCTGTCACCGAGCCGGAAACTCCTTTGCTCGAAGAAGAAACACCAGTCGTCGAAGAATCGGTAGTCCGCGAAGAAGCCGGCGAGGCCGAGGCCGCCAGAATTCGTAAAACTTTAAGTGATTTATAAAAAATATGACAGGAAAAAAGAAAACCTTAATTATCGGCGCGGTGATTTTATTGATTGCTTTGTTGATTCTTTTTGTTTGGTTTTTGTTAAATCAAAAACCAACACCAAAAACCGTGGTTGTTACTAACGAAGTTACAACCCAACCAACCTCAGAACGTCAGTCAAACAATCCCGAAATCATCAGTCCGATCGTTGAGGAAATTCAACCCTCTGGTTTGGAAAGTTTGGCCAAAACTTTTAGCGAACGCTATGGCAGTTATTCTTCGGAAAGTGATTTCGCAAACTTATCAGATGTTTTGCCTTTAATGAATTCAACACTACGCGCTCAAACCGAAAATTTTATTGAAACCGCCAAACAGTCCGGCGAATATTATGGTGTGACCACTCGAGTTCTTTCGGTTTCGATAGTTTCTTTGGACGAAGAAAACGGTAGTGCCAGTTTGGAAATTTCGACACAACGCGAAGAATCAATCGGCGGTCCGGAAAATAGCGTTGTCAAATATCAAAAACTTTTTTTGAATTATGTAATGGAGGGTGAGGTATGGAAAGTCAGCTCGACCAGGTGGGAATAATTTTAAAGTGGCTTAAAGACGGTTTGTTTCCGCTAATTTGTCAGGGTTGTGGTCGGGAAGGGGAGTTTTTGTGCGAAAGTTGTGCCGACATAAATTTAATTGAACGGGCAAAATCAGTTTGCCCGTTTTGTCATTCCGAAGATTCCGAAGGAAAAACTTGTTCGGAATGTTCTAAGCAAGCATTTTTGGATGGCGCCACCTCGCTTGGATTTTATCACGACAAATTGTTGCAAAAATTAATTCAAGCCTGGAAATTTGAAGGTCAGCCGGTTGCGGCCAAGGTTATCGAAAACTGGCTCGACAGCCACAAATTAAATTTTCTCCTGCCGCCGGTTGATTGGTATGTAACTTCCATTCCTCTTCACAGCGCTCGCTTGCAAGAGCGCGGTTTTAACCAAGCCGAAGTCATTGCCAGAATCGCGGCCATGAAAATCGCTTCGCCTTACCTCGAACTTCTAGATCGCCCTGAATGGACTGACCCCCAGGCCCGGCGTAGTGCCAGCGAACGCCAAGTCGGCGACCTCGACGGAATTTTTGCCGTCAACCAAACCGTTCCACCCTGCGTCCTAATTTGCGACGACGTTTTGACGAGCGGCGCCACCATGGACGCCGCCGCCCGAGTTTTAAAAGAACACGGCGCCCAAGTAGTTTGGGGTTTTACCCTAGCCCGAGCCGATCATTAACTCTTTTTTTCCCCAACTAAAAACACTCCGGTTTTTACCGGAGTGTTTTTGGCGGAGAGGGAGGGATTCGAACCCTCGCGCCGGAAAAGACCGACCTACAGGTTTAGCAAACCCGCCCCTTCAGCCTCTTGGGTACCTCTCCGTGCCCAAATAGTTTAACCAAAAACGCGTAATTAGACAAGAGGGCCGGCTATCTTGTCAATTCAGCCAGAATCGGCTAAAATAGCTCTGTTTTCAAATATTGAAGTTAAAAGTTGAAATTTGAAATTTTTAATTTGGAGAGGTGTCTGAGTGGTTTAAGGAGACAGTCTTGAAAACTGTTGTACCTTCACGGGTACCGTGAGTTCGAATCTCACCCTCTCCGCCATCCCCCTTCGCCTCGTTGGACGAGGCTACGGTAGGGATAGGTCAGATTAGTGGGGGATGCCCCTAACGTAGCCCGGCGAAGTGGGGCACAAAATTATGTGGTTTGTTTACATCTTACAAAGTGAATTAGACAAACGTTATTATTACGGTTTTACCGAAAGAGATCCGTTGGAACGGTTAAAAGAACATAATGATGGAAAATCTTTGTACACTAAAAAATTTAGGCCATGGAAAATAGTTTGGTATGCCGCTTTTCTGTCAAAGAAAAAAGCACAAGATTTTGAAGCTTATTTGAAAGGTAATTCTGGCTACGCTTTTTCGAGAAAACGGTTAATTTAAAGACGAAAGATTTTATTTTTTATCGGAGCCGACTCATTGGCCTGATGCCGGACAAGGCGACATGCATGGATAATTTAAAAAAACAGAAACCCTTCATCGGGTTATTTTTTTTTAAGATGTTTAAAGGAAGATGTTTAAACAGTTGACAAAAAACAACAATTATGATAAATTTTTTGGCTGGAAACAGCGCTTTTCTCACCCATTCCGCCCAAACAAGGAGTTCTGCACGATGCGCATCGAGATGAATATCAATCAGCTGGAGAGACTGCTCCAGCGCCACGACATCAACGCCGAACAGGCCTTGCTGGCCCTGGATCGGCTCATGGTTCAGGTCGGCGACGAGTGGAACAGCAAACAAGCTTCGGTCTTCTGGTCCGATGTCGGGCTCGTCGGGGGCTACCCTCCGCAATGCCTGGTGGCCAGCGCCGAGATCGCCCGACAGGCCATGGACATCCTGCAGACGACCTTCCCGGACGTCACCTTCGCCCTCCCGTCGATCCTGAGGCAGGGGGAGGTTGGCGACGACGAGGACGACGCCTGGGGCGACTCCAACGAGGGCGACCTCGTCGACCAGCTCGAAGGCGTCGGCAGTGACGATCTCCTCATCGACGACGATGAGGATGTCTAGTCCTGGCTCCAAGACTCTTATGGGCCGGTTCTCAGAAACCGGCTCTTTTTTTATTCAAAAACACAGGATAGTGTTCCTACCCCAAACAGATCGTTCATAAAAATTCTCCACTTTTCCAGATAGACTTTGTTCAAAAAAAGCGCTATAATAAAAAAGATCTTAGTTTTAAAAATTTATGGAAGAAGAAAACAAATTTCCCATCGAACTTGGCGAGGTTATGGTGGCTTGGGAAGTCGATGAATATCCCAATCATGATCGTTCTCGGGTTTGGTATGTTTTAGGCGCCATTATTGGTGTGGTTTTAATTGTTTATGCCATTGCCACGGCCAACTTTTTATTCGCGGTTATTATTCTGATGTCCGGAATCATTATGTTGCTTTCAACCTTCCAGGCACCGGATAAAATCGAAGTAGCCATTACCACCTCGGGTATTATGGTTGGAGAGGCTTTTTTTAACTACAAAGACGTCAAAGATTTTTCCATTGTTTACGAACCGCCAGAAGTTAAAACCCTTTATTTTGATTTTCAGAAGCCGTGGCAACCATTGGTTTCCATTCCTTTAGAATCAAACGATCCCAATCAAATCCGTGAATGCTTGTTACCTTTTTGTCTAGAAAATCTTGAAAGAAGCGAGGAAACCTTGACGGATGTGGTCAGAAGGGTGTATAAACTATAGGCGTTCAGATTAAATTTCTAGGGCCTAATTTCCAAAATTAGTAATTAGACATTAAAAATTAGGCATTTCCACCACATGCGCCCATAGCTCAGTTGGATAGAGCGTCAGGTTGCGGACCTGAAGGTCGGACGTTCAAGTCGTCCTGGGCGCACCAGCCTTCGCTCCCGTGGCGGGAGCTACGGCTTGGCGCAGGCCAGACAAGGTATTGCCTTGTGTGAGAAGGTTGTCCATTGAAGCCCGGTGAAGGTGGACGTAGATGGACACATTTTGTCCTCTTGCTCCTGCGTCGAAATTCGGTGAGGCTGGCTGGTACAAGATTTCGGGTTTAGCCCGATTTTTTTTATTGTTGTTTCTTTTTTTTCTCAAAATATGTAAAAATAAAATTATTATGTCTAAAGATTATGGCCCGAACGAGCCAATGGAAATTCGCCTGGAGCAGAGAAGAGAAGAAAACAGCGACTACATTTCCAGGCGCGAAGATAAACCCAAATACGCCGCCCTGGCCAAAGAGCTTCTTGGTGGTTCTGTAAAAAGTGAAACCTGGGCGGATTGGAAAAAACTTTTTGAGGTTTGCAATAAAATGGAGGAGGTAGATTTAACACGGTTTTTAAAAGACGCAGAATTAGACAAAATCGCCGCAAAACTTGAGGTGGTGTTTTTGGTTGATGGTGCCGGTTTTAACAAGATCCGAAAACAATTTTCCGGAGCGGAATACCAAAAAGTCTGGAACATATTTTTTGAAGTTTTAAGAAGGCGAGCCGGCCGAAGTTTTTTTATTGATCTAGCTCGGGGTGGACAGCTTTTTGTTGGTTTAGATATGCACGGCCTAACTTTGAAAGATCTTCCCGAATTTTCCACTTGCTACGGCGCCGATATGCGCGAGGCCATTATTACCGGACACGCCAAAAATATCGATTGGCGAGGCGCCGATTTACGCGGGGCTCATTTTGACCAAACCTTTTTTGTCCAAAACCAACATTTTCAAGGAGCCAAAATGGACGGAGTAATTTTTTCCGAGTGTACCGGCTTATGTTTTGAACCGGAGGGTTTGTCTCCAGAGTTAGAAAGACAAGTTAAAAATGAACGATGATGACAAAAGCTGGTTTTTAAAAGGCCGTCTAACGCGGTCTTTTTTTGGACTCTTCAATTTTTTTCTAAAAATTTTTATAACAACAAACATTATCAACGAATTTTTGTGGCCTAAGCTAGTTTTGCGAGTTTTATCTAGGGAGGGATTACAATCTCGATAAACTTTTAAAACAGCAAAGCCCTGGTCGCGCATGAATGTTGCGCGCGACCAGGGCTAGTTGGGTTAGAGGCTCTTTGGTCCACGCTTAACCCTAAGCATGGAGAGTTTTGGTGGGAGAGGGACTATGCGTCCTCCTCCTCCTCCTCCTCCTCCTCGGTTCCGAGGTCTGGATTCCTTCGGACGACCTCGAAGAAGGCTACTTCCTCAACACGCCGATTCACTTCGGCGTTGAGGGTGGCGAGCCAGGTCAGCTCGTCGTCCTTGGGACAGAACCCGGACACGGCACACTGGCGCCGTTTCCAGGAGATGAGCGCTTGCTCCGTCTCACAGATGTCCAGGGATTCGCTCGGGTGGGAGCTGACCCCGGTGGTCATCCAGGCCCCCTGGTTGTTGTCCAGGAAAGCGACCTGGACGAACGACCGTCCGGCGCCGTAGGCCAGGATCAACACTGGCAGGCGCTGGACTTCGAGCCAACCGATGATGGGGGACAATCCCTCCTTCACCCCGATGGCCTGGGTGTTGTACTCGTCCCACTCGGGATCGAAGGCCGCTGTGATCGCGGCCCTGATTCCTTCCCAGGACTCGGGACAGTCCTTGGGCAGGGTGTGGGGGTGGTAAGCACCTTCGCCATTTCTGTGCAGGCAGGTCGCGGCCGCGATGAACGCGGACCAGGCGGCCTGGCAGGAGGGGGCTGGGGTGGTCTCGGCGAGGGTGGCGGTCAACATTTCTGACTCCTTCCCGGGTTTCAATCCGGAGAAGAATTCCTGGAGCTGTGAATTACGAAATTCC
>DOJV01000033.1 GCA_003511125.1 Candidatus Uhrbacteria bacterium | reverse complement strand
CCAGCTAAATTGCGCTTGATCCGTGGAGTGCACAGCGTGTCATCGACAGAACACGCGCGTGCAAGACATCGAACTTGGACAGGAGTTCGTCGTCTCGTTGGAGTTCGACCTCGGCGCCCATGACCGCTTCGATGACGATGTTCAGCTTTTCGCTCGGAGACCTTTCAACTTCTCCCGGGCACAGGCCGTCATAGAACTCGACGATCCGGCTCACGATCGCTTCGGCCGCTTCGACGCGAGTTCGCAGATCTGTGAGTTCGACCTGGGTGGTGGTGTCTCCGGCACGCAGTTCGCGCAGTTCGGCGAAGGTGTTGTGGAGGCTGGTTCGCCACGACGCCTTGAGTTCCAGGTGGGTTTCTCCGTCGAGATCACCAACCTCGACGACCTCATCGATTTCTGCTTGCACGAAGACCTGGATGAGGCGGGAACGCAGGTCGTTCAGGGTCTGGTCCAGCGAGTTCGCCCGGTTGGTCTGCCGGTGGGCGTAGACACTGACCGAGACCAGAGCGATGACCACGGAGAGCACGACGAACAGGGTGAAACCTGTCCAAGACGGGCTCAGGTGGACATTGAAGGTGGCCTCGTGGTCCTGCATGGCGAAGACGCAGGCCAGGCTGGCGATCGTGGCCAAGATGGCCGCAACAGTCGTACCCTTCATCTGATACCTCCTCCGACGGGTGTGTCGGTGTGTTCAGGCAAGCCTGCGAATGGGTTGGCGGGTGCCGTTTGTTGCGCACGACATTGTGTCAACAAACCCCAAGCCAGCGAATGCCCTGATGAAGGCTTTTAGGCGCGATTTTGCGCGATCAAAAGCCCGCATCAGGACGCTAAAAGTTAACATTTTTTGTGTAAAATGTCAAAGATTTGCCTATTTTCCAGCTCTTTTCTATGACAACTCAAAAATCATCACATCGTGGACTGTCTGATCTTCAATAATTACACCGATCGGCGTTTCTTTACGACGTTTTTACATAATCAATCAATTGGGTTAAAATTCAACCATTATGTCACGCACCCCAAATTTCGATACTAAAATCAAAACCATCCTCGACACCACCAAACCCGGTGAGCGCACCTGTGCCATGACCGGCGAAAAGTGGTTTATGGATGAGGAAGAAATCAGCTGGTTCAAGCGTTTCAATGTGCCATCGTCGCCGTATTCGCCAAAAGTTCGGTTGTGGCACTTGGCAGCTTTTTTTACGGTTTATCAATGGTGGTGGAACAAAAATTTTGATACTGGTGAACCTGTTTTGACTTATGTTCATCCTGCCACGGGTATTCGCGTCTTGCCCGATAAGGATTGGTTTGCTCGAGATTTTTCCGAGACTAATTTATCTTTTTCTTCAAATCGTCCTTTTTTTGAAATGTTTAGAGAGTTGCAATTAAAAGTTCCCCTCAATGCCACCAGAAATGCAGTTGAGCCTGAAAATTCCATTACCACGGTTTCGCGCGGCGACAAAAACAGTTATTTTGTTTCGGCCTGTACGGCCAAAGATTCGGTTTATGTTTTGGATACGGATAATGCCGATCGTTGCGTTGATTGTAAGGGAATTGATAACCTGACCGAGTGTTATCGAGTGGCCAACAGTGTTCGTCTTTTTAATTGTAAGTTTGCTTTGGAATCGGTTGATTGTTCGGATTGTGATTTTATTTTTGATTGTCGAAATTGCGAATGTTGTTTTGGTGCCACCAATCAGCGAAATAAAAAGTTCGTTTTTTTCAATCAACAACTGACCGAAGAAGAATGGAATAAAAAAGTTACCGAAGTTAATTTAGGAAATTATTTTATTTTGGAAGAAACTTTTAAAAAATTTGTCGACTTGGTTAATCAACAAGGTGTTTGGCCGGAAAATTTTAACATTCAATCAGAAAATTCCACCGGCGATTATTTGATCAGGTGCGGTAATTGCGTGCGCAGTACTTATGGTTTAGATAGTTTTGATAATTATTATTGTTACGGCATTTTCGGTGGCGCCCGTGGCAATGCCTTTAGTTGTGTTTTCCCCGCAGAAAACTGTTATCAAACCGGTCCGGCCAGCCAGACCGCCAACAGTAAATTTTGCGGCAGTATGGTGCGAAGCGACGATTGCGAATATTGTTTTAATTGTTATGATTGTACTCATTGTTTCGGTTGTGTTGGTTTAAGAAACAAAAAATATTCAATTTTTAATCAAGAGTATTCCGAAGATGAATATTGGAAAAAAATCGATGAGTTGAAATGTTCCATGCTCGAACGCGGCGAATACGGTAGGCCACTTCCAATGGCTTTTACTTTTTCTTATTTTCCGGAAAGCGGTCCGGTTGTTTATTTAGGGGCTGATCTTAACGATTGGGACATTATTGGCGCTCCTCGTTTCGAGGTCGGGGCCGATGGGGCTTTCGGTGAAATTCGAATGACCGGAAAAACCATTAAAAAATCCGACGAGGTTCCGGCCGATATCGAAAATCTTACCGATGATTGGATTGGCCAACCGATTGAAGACTCCGAAGCCGGCCGTCCATTTGCTTTTTTGAAAGCTGAAGTGGAATTTTACCGCAAGCACCATATTGCCCCACCACGAAAACATTTTTCCGTTCGTATTCGTGATCTGCTTTTTATGTCCAACTTCGGAACCTTTGAAAAAAAGAATTGCGAAAAATGCGGCGTTGGGATGTTGGTTGGAATTAATCGGACTTTTAGAGAAAAACACGCTTATTGTTACGATTGCTACTTGAAATATTTGGAAGAAAGAAATTAAATAATCAAAAAACCGTCCCGAAATTTTGCGGGGCGGTTTTTAAATTTGTCTTAGTCAAATCGAAGACTGTTAAGGATTGTTTCGAAATCATTTAAGTATTTTTGTTGGATCATTTCTGGATTACTGAATTTTATTTCGAAAAAGGTGTCTTTGGTTCCTTCAGCTTGTCCGAAGCCGCCTTTGAAGAAGTTAACTTTTGAATTCAAGTAGGGCTCTCCGTTTATTTCGGAAGAATAATCACGGCGAATCGCTTCGCCAAGGGGTAAGGCGATTACTTTTGCAACCAACGAGGCCTCGTCATAATCCCTCACTACTTTCATTGTTTTTATATCAAGTTCCAGGAAAGATTCAGCAGTTTGAGAAGCTCCAGAGCTTGCTAAGACATAATCTATTTGAATTTCTGCCGATGTTCCATTTTCTTCTGGCGATTTCAATCTAACTAAAGTTGTTCCCGCACCAAGAGTCCAACCTTGCGGATAACTTATGGACCAGCCATCAGGGCTAGTATAGGTTTTTTCGTTTGAGTTAGTTGGGGCACATCCGGCTCCGATAAATATAATCGAGGCCAGGGCGGCAAAAAATAGTTTTTTTATCATATGTTTTTTTATTATAACTATATGATTTTATCAAACTAAGATAATGATGGCAATTTTTTAAAAAAACAAAATCGCGTTTCTAGGCGCGTTTTTTTTTGGAGCGGGCAACGGGAATCGAACCCGTGTCATCAGTTTGGAAAACTGAGATAATAACCATTATACGATGCCCGCGTTGTTGCGAACTACGAATTAAACGGCGGTTGGTTTTCTTTTGATAAACCTGAAAATCAGTTTTATTACCACTATCAATAAAATTAGTCCACCGACAATTTCCAACGCCGTCCAGTTTATCAGATTATGAAGATTTGTCGAGGTGGTGCCTGTGTTCCAGGTGGTGTAAAACTCGCCTGAAGGCGGCGGAAAGCCTGTTCCCGGGGCGATATCGACTTGGGTGGCTTGGCCATTACTAACAACCGCGGCGGCGCGCCAAGCGGGTGTGGTGTCCTCGGAAATTTCTTCAAAAGGCACGCAGATGTTTAGGTTTTTTCCGTCGAATTTAAAAGTCGAGGTGGTTTCTTTGTTGATGGCCCAGAAGTTAGGTTCTGGATTGTACCAACGCATGTCTATGAACCAATAAGGAGCTTCGTTTTGGTTTTCTGATCCGAATTTGACGGAGATTTCGTAGTCAGTATTAATGCGGACGCCTTGCGGAGCATTGTTTGTGGTATCGCCGTCCCGATCGATGTATAAAAGAAAATTAGCTTGCCAAGGGGCGTTGGTTGGAATTTCTTCGGCGACTCCCATGTTAAATAACCAGCACTGATTTTTAGAGTTTTTTTCAAGACTGGCCGAGGTTAGATCGGCCCAACCATAATTGATTTGTGGATGAGTACCACTATTGCTAAGAACATCGCCGGTTGGGTCAGAAACTGAAGTTTCACCAGAGGTGCTTGTGAAAGGTTCTCGATTTTCGGTACTAACATTATTAGTTAGTTGTTCTTCGGTTAAGCCGCCGGCTACAAGATAGTCATCGGTTCCGGCTCGATAATCAGTGGCCAAACAAAAACTAGCGCCTGAAAGCAAGGAAAAGCCTAATAAAATAGCAATTATTTTTTTCATAGGACGGATTTATTTTAGTTTAAAAATCATTAAATGTCAACCTTTACAAGTCAATTCGAGTGTTGATTAAATTACGGTCTTCTGTTATACTTTTCTGGCATCGGGCTGTAGCTCAGTAGGTTAGAGCGCCTGCTTTGGGAGCAGGAGGCCGCGAGTTCGAGTCCCGCCAGCCCGACCAAAAAACCACCAATAATTATTGGTGGTTTTTTTTAAATTTTTAATCTTATTTTTTGTTTTTAATAATAAAGAAATAAATAATTGCACCAAGGAGATTTCCGAAAAGGATGATGATAACCCAAAGTGTTTTCTCGCTTTCGGTTAGTTTTCTTCGAATACAATCAATTAACATCCAGACCCAGAAAGCCATACAGGCCAGGCCCAATAATGGTACAAGCAGACCAATTATTGTGAGGATTATATTTATTAAAGCGTCGTCCATAGAAAATTTTGGTTAAGAATTTTTAAAAAGGAAAAGCGATTGCTTCATCGTAAATCAAATCTCCACCGTCAGAATAAGTTGTCATAATTTCAGCCGAGAGAGGTACTAAGAATTTGGTATTTAAACGAAGAGAATTAATTGTGTCGCCAGGAAGATTGTAATAAGAACTGTTGGACAAATAAACAACGCGGCCTTCTACTGGTAAAAAACCAATGACTGCCTCCGGGTAAATTGTGTCTGTTAAATCCTCGCCAATAGTGTAATCGGCAAAAAGTTCGTCGGAGATGTCTATAACAATTTGATTCCAATTGTTGCCATAAAGAGCTTGGGCGGTGGCTTCGTTTGGAATCCAGCGTAAAATTCCACCAGGTTCGACAGCGTAGACTTTTGGATCGGTGGCGAGTTTTACCAGATAAGTACCTGGGCGAACCGTCACATTATTGCCAAGCCCGTGTTGAGCCAAGAAAGAGCTTTCGACAAAAGAAAGGCTTTCAAAATCAGGCCACCAAGTCTGGTAAGTCAGCTCGTTTGGAAAGACATGTGATGTTCCGTCGCAACCAACGACATAAACAGTAGTATTGGCATTGGCAGTCAGATTATCATCATCAATCCGTTTTATTACCAGGCCTTGATTGCCGTTACAAGTTTCTTCAGAGATAAGAACTGGAATTTCTTCGGGTTCGTCTGTGGTTTCCGGAACTGCTTCTTCGGTCACTGTAGTCATAACTGCATCAAGTGACCAGGTTTCGTTTTCGATACTGGTGATGGTTACGTAACCGTAGGGAATTTCACCGGTATAATCGATGGTTATTTCTGTTGTGGCGAGAGGGAAGATAGCAGATGAAGTTTGGGTTTCAACCAAATTACTATCTAGAAATTCGACGCGATAACCGGCGCCGTAATTAAAAATGTTGAAATAGATGGTTAGGTCTCCGGTTGTTTCCACGCCTTCGCCAAAACTTAAGGTGATGTAAGTATTTTGGTTAAAAAAATCAGCTTTTAAACCATCGGGTTCGCCCAAGGCGTGGTTGGATTGGTAGGTTTGATTGCCAACACCATAGACCGAATCGGCGTAAAAAATTTGGCTGTTGGCCAAGATTGGTTTTGGAAAAGCCAGGTTTAAAACCACAGCCAAAGCGATAAAGAGTTGTATTTTGTTCATAGCAATTAAAGATAAAAATCAATAAGATTATAACACGGTTTTTTAAAAAAGTATTGGGGAAAAACAAAAACCGACCATATCTGGTGCCGAGGGCGAGAATTGAACTCGCGACACGAGGATTTTCAGTCCTCTGCTCTACCACTGAGCTACCTCGGCCTCAGATTTTGTCGGTTTTGATTTGAAATTATTCTACTCTTTCGTTTTTTTCATGATCTTGGATTCTGAAGCGGTGCAGGACCAAAAGCACCAATAATGTTAAGGTGGCGGCGATTACGGCCAGATTAAACATTCCCAAACCCATAGCAATGCCAATGGCGGCCACAACCCAGATACTAGCCGCAGTGGTTAAACCGACAACATGACCCTTGGCTTGAATGATTGTGCCAGCCCCGATAAAACCAATGCCGGTTAAAATGGTTGAAACAATTCGAGAAATGTCGACAGCTCCGTTTGGATCAAGTTTGGCAATTTCGATTGAAGCTATGGCCATGGCGGCCGTGCCAATTCCTACCAACATGTCGGTTCTGATCCCAGCTGGTTTGTGATGAAATTCACGTTCATACCCAATTAGACCACCAAGCAGAGCAGCACCGCCAAGACGGATAATTATGTCTAATAAGGAAAGGTACTCCATAGTTTTTTTGAATTTGATTCCCGCAATAAACCGCCGGCGAAGCCGGCAACGGTTTCCATTTAAGACGAAGTCCTTGCTCGATTCCGATATGCCAAAAAACCAACAACCAACCAACCGATTCAATGAGCGTAGCTCTTATCCAACCAACAAGCCACCGACGAAGTCGGTGGTAGTTGACTTGACTGGCCCGCCTAGCCGAAGCCCGGCGAAGGCTGGTGGGCGTGCCTGGACTCGAACCAGGGACCTCGACATTATCAGTGTCGCGCTCTAACCACCTGAGCTACACGCCCGTGTTTTGTTTTTCGCGTTGGTATTATAGGAAATTGTTTGTATTCGGTCAAGGGGAAAAGATTAAATGATAGTAAGATAAAAAAACACCCACGCCTCGATGGGGGTGTTACCGTTACCTTTTGGGT
>DOJV01000054.1 GCA_003511125.1 Candidatus Uhrbacteria bacterium | reverse complement strand
TCACGCAGGATCTAAGTATTATATGATGTTTAATGAAAGACCGATTTATGATCTAGAGGAAAGGACTACTAAGTTTGCTAAACAAGTGAGGTTGTTTGTTAGGAAACTAAAGGTGTCTTTGGCTAATCGAGAAGATGGTAAGCAACTAATCAGATCGTCGGGGTCGGTTGGAGCCAATTATATCGAGGCCAATGAATCGGTTGGAACAAAAGATGAGATTTTTCGTATTAAGATTTGTAGAAAAGAAGCTAAAGAGAGCCGATATTGGTTGGTCTTAATTGATTGTAGTAATTCTGTCGAGTTAGAATAAGAAAGAAAAACGCTTATTCAAGAAAGTACTGAGTTTGTTCGAATTTTTTCTTCAATTATAGGAAAATTAGAAAAAAAATTTAAAGACTAGTAATTTTTTTGATTTTCCCTTAAACTTAAACCCGATTTTATTTAAAGAATAAAAACTCCTTCTTGGTACTTGGCACTTGGTACTTGGAGCTTATGATTAAGCCTTTTTATTTTATACTCGTCCTCGGCTGTCAGATGAACAAAAATGATGCCGAGCGCATGGAAACAATTTTGCAAAACGCCGGCTGGTCTCGAACCGAGAACAAAGAAGAAGCCGACGCCATTTTTATTGTCACTTGTTCGGTTCGCCAAACGGCCGAAGATCGGGTTTATGGTTTGGCTCATAATTTTGCCAAACTTCGTCGCAAGAATCCTAATCTTTTAATTGGCATTACCGGTTGTATGGCTGGCCGTGACACTGATGGAAAAATTCGCCAGCGGCTTTCTTTTGTCAATTTCTTTTTTCCAATTCACGAAATGACCAAGTTGCCTGAGTGGTTGAAAGAAAAAAAACAGACGGTTTCAGAAGTTAAAGAAGATTCCGGTGCTTACTTAAAAACTCCGCCGAAAATTTCAGAAAATTTTCGGGCCTTTGTTTCGATTCAAACCGGTTGCAATAAGTTTTGCTCTTACTGTGTTGTGCCTTATGCTCGGGGCAGGGAAAAGTGTCGGCCGGTTAAGGATACTATGGAGGAGATTCGGCGATTGGTTGACAACGGTTGTCTCGAAGTCACTTTGCTCGGCCAAGCCGTAAATAATTATATTGCTCCGGACCCAGAAAATTTTTCTAAAGATAATCCTTACAAAGATCATTTTGCCGCGCTCATTTGGGAGATCAATCAAACCGATCTTAAACGTCTTCACTACACCGCGCCCTATCCAAACCACATGACCGACGAGGTCATCGACGCGCTGGCTTTGCCGGTTCAGGTCAACTACCTCCACCTACCCGTCCAATCCGGCGACAACGAAGTTTTGCGTCGTATGAACCGTCGCCACACCCGCGAGCAGTACTTGGAAATCGTCAAAAAAATCAAAGCCCGCGTTCCAGATATTGCCCTCGGCACCGACATTATTGTTGGCTTCTGCGGCGAGACCGAGGAACAGTTTGAGCGGACGCTTGATCTTTATAGACAATGCGATTTTGATATCAGCTATCACGCCCGTTATTCTCAGCGTTCCGGAACGCTTGCGGCCAAGATTTTTAAGGACGATGTTTCGAAAGAAGAAAAAAAACGTCGCTGGCGTAAAATTCAGAATTTGATGGAAGAGACAACCTTGCGAAAAAATCAAAAGTTTCAAGATCAAATTGTCGAGGTTCTTGTTGATCGCTCTGAAGCTGGGGTTTGTTGGGGAACGACGAACGAAATGAAGACGGCCAGTTTTCCCGGCGGGCCGGAGTTGGTGGGGAAGTTGGTTAAAATGATGGTGGAGAAAGCCGATGTTTGGGTGCTGTTTGGAAAATTGAATTAAAACAAAAACCGCTCGATAATTTTTTCGAGCGGTTTTTTTTGGAATTTTTAGCTGTTTAAATCATTGGTATCAAGACGAACTTTTTTTCCAGAGATTTCGACTTCTTCACCTCGTAAAAGTTGTTCGGTTTTTCCTCTAACATCAATAGGGGAGGTAAGGTTTTCAACGGCTCTTCTTAGGTTAGCTCGTTTTTCAATCAATTTATCTAAATCTTTTTGCATCGAAGCTAATTTGGCTTCTTTTTCGACTTCGTCCAGAGTTTGAAGATTTTCCAGAGCTCCACTCATGGCAGCTTGTCGGCCGACATATTCAGCCACGGCTTTTTTAGTTTCTTCAATGCGCGGGCCTTCGACCCCGGCGTTTAAGATACCCAAGGCAATTTGGAGATCGTCTTGTTTCTCAGCTCGTTGTTTTTGAAAGAGTTGTATTTGTTCTTTAAGAACTGTGTTTCTTAGAGCTGGAATATCTAAAGCGTTGGCAGTTTTTAATTCAGATTTTAGTAGTTGTTGATAGCCGGAATTATCAAATTCTGAAATATTTTTAAAAGTCTCGGTTCTAGGAGTCGGGGTGGTTTTTGGAGTTGATACTTCTGGAGTGGTTTCGATAACCGGAGTTTGTTCCTGGGTGGTTCGTTCGATTCCGGCTAAAACCTGGTCACGGACATATTCGACTTCGCGAGCCGAACGAGCGGCTCGTTCCAAACCAATTCTTTGGACGTTCCGGTCGGCGGCAGAGTTAGCAGCGTAATCCATGGTTTGCGTCGCCCTGTCCCCAGCTTCTTTCAGTTGCGGGGCAGTTTCGTGAACAACGGTTCCAAGACCGACAGCGGCCAAGACCATCAGCCCCCATTTTTTAAGTCCGGAGAAAAAAGGTTTTTTTTGTGGCTCGATGGCTGGTGCGACTTCTGGAAGTTTTTCGTGTGGTGTTTGGTTGTAGGCTTCGATTTCCGCTTGTAATTCGTGTCTTCGTTTTTGCCAAACCAAAAGTTCGGCCTGATCATTGGAAAGGTCTTGTTGTAATAATCCTTGCTTTTCTTTATTGCCAGCGTGAACAGCTTCTCTGATTTCGTTTTTTATTACTTTAACACTGTCGGTTAAAGATCTAATATGGGCTTCGACACTCTTTTTATCGAGGTCGGTCGCGGCTTTTTCTTCTACCTTTTTGATATTAACTCTTTCCGCATTTCTCAAACCGATATTTATCGTAGTTTTTGCCATTTCTTCTCTGGCCGCTAGTTTTTTTTGTTCTTTTTCTCTTTGTCTGTCTTCCGGGGATTTAGCGGCTTCGGCGGCTTTTCTTTTGGCCGTTTTTTCTGCCGCTTCTGCGATCTGTTTATTTAAAGGATCTTGCATTTGATCAAAAATATTTTTTGCTTGTTCTGACATATTTTTTTAGTTAAATCAGGGGGGTAACCTGATAATTTAAGATTTATAGTTTAACAACTGTAATTTTAGCATATTTTTGCGGAAAAGTCAACTGCTTTTATCTACCCTTGACTTTTTTTGAAAAAATGCTAGGGTTAAAGGCCTGGACAACCCTGGAGGTAACCATGGCTTCGACTGATCCCATGCCCACTGTCGGGCTCTGCGGCCTTCTCGACTCTCTGACTTGCGGGGGCATCCTCTGCAGTCACGAGGCTCTTTTCTTGAAGCTTGGCCTGTTCAATTTCTTCGGCAACGACATCGATGTCGGCTGGAGTGAAGATGAGCTTGCAGAGCTTCGTGCCGAGATCGTCAATCTCGGTGGTTCGAGGTCTGTGACTGACGAGTGGGTTCTGTCAGCCTGTCGTCAAGAGGCCCGGGGGCGGCTTGAGGCCAATGTTCGTTCGGTTTTCGCTTGGCGCGATGACGAATCGATCGTTCGACTTGTGAGAGGCGCCATGACGGTCTTTGGTTGGCGGGAGGTGGGTTTCGGTAGATTTTTCCGAAAGTCGATTGACGAACGCAACTTCGAGACATCTCGTCGGGTTGAAGCCTTGCGTCGATCCTCGTTCGTCTTGACGATCTTTGGACTCTGTGCCCTTCGTCGGTCGGAAGTCGTCGTCCACGCGGCCACCATCGATACCGTGGCTCGACCGTTGCTGGAAAGCTTTGATGCTATGCGCGCCATTTCGGCATAGCTTGTCCGGCAACCGCTTTTGGCTCTTCCGTCTGGGAAACTCCCGGGCGGTTTTTATTGGGTATAAAAAAGTAATTGGACACGAGAGGGTTGCTGGTTTTTTTAAAAAACGATAAGCTGGTTTTATGTTTCAAAAGTCTTTACCAAAACTCCTCGTTATCGTCGGTCCGACCGGCGCTGGTAAATCCGCTATCGCATACAAACTCGCCGCAAAATTCAATGGCGAGATTTTGTGCGTAGATTCGCGGACGGTTTATCGGGGGATGGATGTGGGGACAGGGAAAGATGTGGTTAGTCCGCCGCCGTTCGGTATTGATCTTGTTAATCCTGACCAAGAAATGAACGGCGCCTTGTTTAAACAATATGCCGAGAAAACCATTACCGAGATACTCGACCGCGGCCATTTGCCGATTCTTGTCGGCGGGACAGGACTTTGGGTTGATATGATTATCGAAGGTCGTGATTTGCCAGAGGTGGGGCCGGATTTGGAGTTGCGTGCCAAGCTCGAAGAAAAAAGTGAAGACGAACTTTTTGCCGAATATCAAAAAATTGATCCGGTCGGTGCCGAAATCATTGATCGAAAAAATAAACGTCGTTTGATTCGCGCTCTTGAGGTTTGTAAAAAAACCGGTCGGCCGTTTTCGGAATTTTTGAAAGGCGGGGCAGAGAAGTACAATGTTTTGTGGCTCGGCGTTGATTGGTCGATGGAAGTTTTGGAAGAACGCATCAACGCTAGGGTCGACGAAATGATTGCCAATGGTTGGTTAGACGAGGTCAAAAAATTGAAAAAAAAATTCGGCTGCGAGTCTTATGCCATGTCCGGCATCGGCTACCAGGAAATTTGTCGTTTTTTGGACAACGCCGCGGCGGTAGGGACACAAAATTTTGTGTCCCTACCGCTGTCGGTCGTCAATGAAATAAAAATACGAACCCGCCAATACGCCAAACGTCAAAAAACCTGGTTTAAACGAAACGAAAAAATTCATTGGTTGAATGATGTTGATTCGGCGGTTGTGTTGGTCGATGAATGGGTGTGTGTGTAGAGACGCAAAATTTTACGTTTCTACGCACGCACCACATCGGTTTTTGTCCACAATTATCATCCTTGCCAGGGTGATTTTTTTGTTATAAACTAACCGTCGGTTTTCAAAACTTCAACCTTCAAAAACCGGTGTTCCGTGGCCTCTGAATCCTGTTCATGTCTTATCCCCACTGACTCACGCCGTCCTTTGCCAACCTCCCCTCCGGCCATCCCCATCGTCACCTCGGCTGATCACACCGACCTCTGCATTTTTCATGCCATGAGGCGCCTGCACATCCATCGAGGCCAGAACGAAATCATTGGTTTGCGGTTGCGACTTCCAGTCAACGCCCAAGCCGACTGGGAAGCCCGGGGCGGAATCTCGGCAGAAGTTTTGGGGACCAACAACGACGGCTGGACCTTCGTCAGGATCACCGGTTGCCAGCGCGGCGAAGCCGAGCTCGTCGTTCTTTCCGACGGCCGTCCCATCGGCCAGATCTATCTTTGTGTTGTCAGCGAAGACGACACCATCTCCTAGTCGCCTCTCGGCCTCACTCCGGCCCTGGGGCTTTTTTTTGTTGGTTGTTTTTTTTGATGTCCTTTATTTATCGGTCGTTCCTTTTTCACAGGCTGTGCCCCTTTTACACTACTTCCGTAATCGGCCGTCCACCTCACCCCGTTAATCGGCTGGTGTCGGCCCAGCCGATTAACGGCCCTCTCCCAAGGGGAGAGGGGTGGGGGTTGGATCGGCCTGGGTGAGGTGGAATCGAGTCGGCTGGGTGAAGGGAATCGAATAAAAAATCTCACAAACAAAAAAGCGCCAATTTTGGCGCCTTTTTTTAAAATTACTCTCCTAACTCTTGTTCTAAAATCATCTTGGCTACATTAGGATCGGCTTTGCCGCCGGTTTCTTTCATAATTTGGCCCAGGAAGAATTTGAGCAGTTTGATTTCGCCGGCTCGGAAACGCGCGGCTTCGTTTGGGTTTTCGTCCATGATTTTTTTGACAACGCCGGAGATTGCGCTTTCATCGGCCACGAGGTTAAGATTGTGTTCTTCGATTAAGTGTTCTGGGTCGGCGCCGGTATCCATCATTTTTTGGAGAACTTGCAGACCGTTGCCGGTTGAGAGGCGGCCTTTGGCGATAAGGATGATAAATTCGGCGAAATTTTCTGGACTAATTTTTTGTTCTTCAAAAGAAATATTTTTATCGGCAAGCAAGCCGCCGTATTTGGAAACCAGCCAGCCGACAGCCAGTTTGGACAAGCGGTGTTTTTCTTTTTCCAAAACTTCTTCTGTGGCTGTTTCTAGTTCGGGCACGGTTTCCATCCAAGAAAAGAGTTCGGAAAACATGGCTTCGGAAAAATCGGCCAAGCGCTGGTCGTCGCACAAGTATTTGGCGTTTTCGTAACTTAAATTGTATTCATCGACAAAACGGCGCCGGCGGGCGGCCGGGAGTTCTGGTAAGGTTGGTTTGATTTCTTTGATCATGGCCTGTAAATCCAAGGCTGGAATATCGGGCTCGGGGAAGTAGCGATAATCGCCGGAATCTTCTTTGGTGCGTTGTTCTTCGGTGGCTTGTTTGTCGTCGTTCCAGCCGCGGGTTGAGGATACCGCGGGTGGGGAAGACATTTGCCAAAGTTTGGACTGACGCTGGATTTCAAATTCAATAACTCGTTCCACAGCTTTGAAGGAGTTAACATTTTTGACTTCGGTTTTTGGATGAAATTCCGAGCCGACAAATAAACCATTTTTATCGATTTCGCGCATCGAGACGTTGACATCGCAACGCATTTCGCCTTTTTCCATTTCAGCATTGGAAACTCCGAGAGCTCGGCCGAGCAGGCGTAATTCTTGCAAAAAAACTTTGGCCTCGCGGGCCGAGCGAAAATCCGGTTCGGTAACAATTTCGATTAGCGGCGAGCCGGCGCGGTTAAAATCAACAAAAGTTTTGCCTTCTTCGCCATGAAAAGATTTGGCGGCATCTTCTTCAAGATGAACGCGGGTAATACCAATAACCGCCGATTCACGAATGCCGCCGCCAGTAATGATTTGGAACTCGCCGTGTTCGGCAATCGGCACATCGAATTGTGAGATTTGATAACCTTTGGGCAGGTCGGGGTAAAAATAATGTTTGCGGTCAAATTTGGTCGAGGGATTGATGTGGCAATTCAAAGCCAAGCCGGCCAAAATACACCAGCGTACCGCCTGCTCGTTTGGTACTGGCAGGGAACCAGGCTGGCCGGTACAAACCGGACAAATAAAAGAATTCGGCGCGGCCGCTTCTTGATTCGGACAAGCGCAGAACATTTTGGATTTGGTTTTGAGTTGTAAGTGAATTTCTAATCCAATGACAGGTTCGAGGAGTTTCATAATGTTACGAATCACGAATTTTTACACGAATACACGAATTTGGGGTTTAAATTTTTTCGGGGACAGTAGTTGTTTCGTCTTGAGGAGAGGTTTTTGTTTTAGATAGGTTTAAGTAAAGGAGGGTGTAGTAAATCAAAATTATTGGTAAGGAGAAAGTTTGGATGACCATGGAAATTATGTCGGCCCAAAGAGGCGGGGTTTCGCTAAAAATTTGGCTGGTGGGGATTTGAAAAATTAGGGCCAGGACGATTAGAAGAATCAAAATCGCCAAATTAAAGGTTAAACTAATTAAAAAAGGGCCGGCCAAAATGCGCCAGGCGGTTTCCCAAAAACGCCCACGAACCAATTCGCGACTCCAACTCATGGCCGCCAGGCCTTTTTTGTTGTCCAGCGTTACGGCCAGTTGGGCCATGGCAAACCAAACCCAGAAGATAAGAGACGGGATTATTAACAATATAAAACCACCTAAAAAAACCGCTAACTCCAAGATGGCCACAAAAATTACCGAAGGCAAAATGCTCCAGGCTTTGTTTTGTAAAATTACCAAATTGATTTTAGGTTTTTTTAAAACCACTTCGTTGACAACCAGGGGAATTAAAACACCCAACCAGAGTCCGATTAAGGCCTGGGAAAAAAGACTGATTGAAGAAAGTGTCGAGGTTAGCAAGGAGGGTGTGGGCAAGGAGAATAAAACCAACGTCGCGTAAGGCAAAAGTAACCAAGCCATGTAGCCAGCCAGTAAAGCAAAATGTTTTTTGTAGAGATCAATGCTTTGGTCTAAGAGAATTAAAAAACCTGGCATAAAAATTATTTTTTTAGGGTTTTTTCTAGGTTGTCAAAAATAATAAAGTCAGCCAAAACCAAGATTGGGGTGCCGAGTACCGAAGCCAAGACCACTAGCAGAGTACTGCTTATGGTATTAAGTTTGGCAATCAGGTCGGTGTTTAAACCGGCAATCGTAAAAATTGAATAATTCAAAATATAAGACAAAACTCCCTGAGCCGCGATAATCACGATTATAAAAACCAATTTTGGCAAAATCAAACGAACTAAAACCGAAAAGAGCCGGCCTTTTACCAATTCGCGGCCACCAATTAAAGCTTTTTTACCTCGGAAATTTTTGATAATTAGAAGATAAGGAGCAAAGGCAAATTCAATAATCCAGCGAATGCTTAAAATAAGTGAGATCACTAAACCGACGATTAAAATTATGGCTCCGGCTCCGGCTAAAAGGCCGCTATCAACAAGTGATCCTAGCCAGTTAATAGCTAAGCCTGGAGCTAGCAATAACCAAGTTCCGACCAAAATCAAACTTACCAAAAAATTTACCAAAACCACGGGCAAAAAAAGTTTCCAAGCTTGTTTGGTTAAGTTTTTGAAAGTTATTTTTTTATTTTCCCAATCAGCCGAAAAGAATAATATCAACATGATAAAAACCCACAGACCAATGATTGGGGCGATAATGGTGTTGTTGAAAGACCAAAGACCGAGCGAGGCGATTTCTGAATAGCTTTTGGTTTGGTTACTTAACATGGCCGAAGCACTGGGGTAAAAAGCCAAAGCAAAAGCGCTGATCAGACCCGGTAAAAATAGCCAGGCCGAGACTTTTATTATTTCGTGAAAGCGATTGCGGTAGTGTTCCCAAGATTGGTCAATAATTTGACCGACGGTAATAAGTTGAGGCATAGAGGTTGGAAATGTCTAATGTTTAATTTCTAATGTCTAATGAAGGTTTTAATTTTAAGAAAATTATCCGTCATTTAACACTGGTTAGTTTTAACATTAGTGTTTTATTTTTAATTTAATATTGATAATTATACCAGATTAACCGGTCGAACCAAAACCGCCACGGTCAGGAGTGCCAAGATCCGCGGTTTCGATAAATTCACCTTTTGCAATTGGCACAATCATGGATTGGGCAATACGCTCGCCGTCTTTTACAGTGTAGGGTTCAGATCCAAAATTATTTAAAGCCAATTTTAGCTCATCGGTCGGGCCGCAGTAGTCTTGATCGATTAAACCAATACTGTTGCCCATACGAATTTGTTTTTTGGCGTTTGAAGATCGTGGTGCCACCAACAAAACATAGCCGTCCGGCACTTTTATCACCAATCCGGTCGAAAAAAACTTGGTTTCGCCAGGTTGAATTACTCCGCCTTTCGGCACAGCAATATCAAAAGCTACCGCTCCGGCGGTTTTGTATTCCGGGATTGGGACATCGGGGGAGAGACGTTTGAAGAGGATTTGCATAGGGGAGGGGGGTAAAGGGTGGTTGAGGGAGGTTAAGTGGTTGGGGGAGACGGGCTGTGCCTCGCCGAAGCCCAGCGAAGGCGGGGATTTTGTGCTGTAAGTATATCATATTTGGTTGGTTTTGGGATCTTTGGGGTTGGGGGTTGGGCGGTTTAAAAGTTTGGGGTTTGGTGGTATATTTGGGGGTGCGGGGATGGCATGGAATGAGGAGAGTAAAACCAATCTTTTTCCATTAAGAAAGTCCAAAGAAGCGGGTTTGTTGATCTTGATAAATTAAAAGAACTTCGACTTTTTCCAAACATATTAAACTTTAACAAAGAACTACTGTCAGGCGGTATTGAGTTGCTTTAAAAGTCTTATTGTTTTTCGGGTTTTTGTGATAGGTTTATTTAGCAAACTTTGTTTTTACTAATTTATAGCTAAGTCCGGATTATGAAAAAACTATTTTTTATCTTTCCGATTTTATTAATCGTCTCTGGTTGTGGTTGGTTTGGTGTTTCTGATAACGAGGTTTATAACAGCGACAGCAGTTGTTTAGATTCTTGCGCACAAAAACTCTCGATGATTTGTTCTGAAGATGTTTCCATGACCTGCACTTCAATTTGCCAAGAGCAGGATGGAGATATCAGAAATTGTCTTATGGGTCTCGAAAATTGCGAAGATTTGGTCGAGCACAGCCTGACCTGTTATTCAGCTTCGGCTAATGGTTTGATAGACGATCCACTTTCAGATAATAGTAATCAAGCTCCGAATTGCCAATCGGTTTGTTTAAAATATCAAACCTGCGCCAGCTATGGCGAGGATGTCACCGCCAGTGATCTTCAAGAAGCTTATGATTCTTGCTTGGTCGAATGCCCGAGCTGGTCAGTCGCCGGTTTGGTCTGCATGGACGAAAAAGAAATTAAAGCCCCGCTCGATTGCATGCAGCTTTCGGTTTGTGGAGCCCAGGAATATAAATATTAAATTTCTTCAGATTTTTTTATAAAAAAGTTTTTTATTCATCTGTCCTGAGTCCGAGGCATTCAGAATGATATGGGGCGGAGTGGTAAATTTATTCAAATTAGAATTAACAAATAACTCTATGAAAGGCTACAACGCCAACATCGAAAAAGACACTTTGGAAAATAATAATTTTCGCAAAGTTCTCTACACCGGCAAAAATTGTCAGCTCGTTCTTATGTCACTCAAACCACTCGAAGATATTGGTTTGGAAGTACATTCCGAAAACGATCAGTTTTTTCGTTTTGAGTCCGGGGCAGGAAAGGCAATTATCGACGGAAACGAATACTTCCTCGCCGACGGCTCGACGATTATCGTGCCAGCCGGAGCCGAACACAATATTATCAACACTTCCGAGACCGAAGATTTGAAACTCTACACCGTTTACTCCCCGCCACACCACAAAGACGGCGTTGTCCGGGCCACCAAAGCCGAGGCCGAGGCTGATGGGCCAGAGTTTGATGGTGTGACGACAGAGTAAGGTGGAATAAGTGGAAGCGTAAAATTTTGAAAAACAAAATTTTTTATCAATGAATCATTATGACAATTTGGGATAAGGCCTATAAAAATTATCAAAAAGACGGTCAGGCTTGGGTTTCGCTTTTGGCGGAAATGCACCCTTTGTTTAAAAAATTTTTGTCCAAGTCAAAATTTAAAACTAAGCAGGCTCTTGATATTGGTTGTGGGGTAGGGCGACATTTGTCTTTTTTGGCCAGCAAAGGTTTTAAGGTGGACGGTATTGATTCCAGTTCAACTGCCGTCAAAATGACCAAAGATTTGTTGGGCAAAAAAGCCGGCAGGATTAAAGTGGCCGACATGTTTAAATTTCGAATCGCCAAAGATCGGTATGATTTGATAATTTCTTTTTCCACAATTCACCATGGTTTTAAAAAAGATATCCAAAATTTGGTTGATAAAATACATACAGCTCTGGTGGACAGTGGAAAAATTTTTATTACCGTGCCTGATTTGCAGGCGATAAAAAAGAAAAATGTTTATGTCCGCGAAAACAAACCTTTAAAAAATGGTTCATACATACCCACCACAGGTACGGACAAAGGCCTTGTGCATAGTTACTACACCAAAGCCGAAGTTCAAAAATTATTTTCCAAGTTTAAAAAGTTACAATTAGATTTAGACGATCACGGAAAATGGGTCGTTCGAGCCTCAAAATAATGAGTTTTTTTGCCCGGCCCTTCGTGTCGAAAATGATTTAAAAAAGTCGGTCTTAAATTAAGGATATAAGACCGACTTTTTTTGTTTCGGAAATTTACGTTTTCTACGAGGCTTCGCCACGAAGCCGATTCTACGTTTCTACACCTCTACACTTACTTCTTCTCCGTAATATCTTGCAGCCCTCGGCGTACATCCCAATCATCGGGATTTAAATCGGCGTGCAGGGCCATTTCCGGGAACCTTATTTTTAAGGCTTCGATCATTTTGTGAGCTACGATTCTTAGGGTTGGGTGGACGGTTTTTGAGGAGCGGAGTTCGGCGACATAGACTGCGGCTGGCAGGGCGTAGGCGACGCGACAAGAGACGTTGAAGCCGAGCGAGGTGTAATACTGTTTGGTTTCCGGGCTGGCCGGCAGGGCGGCGATGGCGGTTTTTTGTTTTTCGAGGAGTTGTTCGGCTCGAACTCGGAGACTGTCCGGCAGCTGTTCAAGATACCATTGTTGAAAACCGAGTTCGGTGGTTAAAAGCGGCATGCGGCAAACGCCGTTTCTGTGGCGTTGAACGTCGCGGAACGAACCGTAGTCGAGCAGAAAATCAAAAGTGAATAAACCAAGTTCGGCTAAGAAAAGCGGTAAGTTGGTTTTTTGCGGTCGAGTAGCAATGATTTTTTGATATGCCAAAAGTTTTTCGTTGGAGATGTTGGTCGAGTAAGAAAAGGCGCTGGTTTGAGGGTTGTGGTAATACGAGTTGGCTTCAGAAATTTCTCGTCGCCAGATTTCTTGTTCGTCGTAAAGTTTGTGGCAAAAACTGTTGGGATATTTTTCTTTTAAAGTTGACAACATGCCTTCGGCTAATTCTTTAACTTCTGGTAGCGGCCAGTGACGCAAGATCGAGAGTTTGTCCCAGGCCTGACGCAGGTTGGTGTGCCAGCTAAGTTGAGTGGTAATGCCGGCCGGTAAAAAACCGCGCATAATGTCGAAAGAACGAGCGCCGATGGCTTTTTCGTAAACCTTTTCGTCTTCGTCCGGCTTTTTTGGATATTTGGTTCGTAAATGGTCTCGTACCTGATCTTGTGACGAGATATAAAACCCCATCCAGTCTTGAATAATTTTTTGGCTTTCCGCAGAGTTTATCGGATCAATAATCGGTTGTTTAGACATGTCGACATAACGCGTCGAGGTTTCTTGGCCCGAGTATAGCGGCCAATCCTGAATGGCTTTGTCGGCCAAAATCGAAAGACCTTCGATAAACAATGTGGTTGAGCCGCAGTCAGCAATACTCAAATGTCCATAGCCGACATAAAATTTTTCCATGAACTTGCCCGAACCGCTGGTTCGGACTTTGTTGACATGTTCCTCTACACTTTCCGGACTGCGTGAATAAAGCGCCTGGAGCATGGCGTTATCCTCGGGATTAAATTCGTCGTAAAGAAAAATTTTAGACATAAATAATGAGATCCTCCATAATTTCTTAAATCATTTCAATAATTTTTTGCCAGCTTTCGGCGTCTTCTGGAATAAAATCTTTGGCTTTTTTTTGTTTGGCAAATTCTAGCATGGCCACGAGAGTTTCTTTAAACGGCGTCATAAATTTACGGGCTGATTCGAATTCTGTCAGGTAATTTAAAAGATGTTTGCCTTGGTTGTGTAAGATGTTTCCGACCATCCATTGCCAATCAACACTATTCGGTTGTTTTTGGAAAATTTCCACACCGTTCGAGATGTAGCCGAGGCGTTCCACCAAGTTAAAATATTTTGCCAGTTTTTCGGTTCGGTCTTTGTTTTGGGTAATCTCGTGATATATTTTCAGGATTATTTTTTTTTCTTCTTCGTTGATGTCAGGAAAATAATCTGGTAATTTTTCTTCGAAAGATTTTTTTTCGGCCGTTTCGTCGTCGACTCGCTTTTCGTCGTAAGAAACATCGCCGATTTCCATTTCGCCTAAATCGTGAATTAGGGCGGCGACGCGCAGGCGATCAAATTCTTCTTGACTTAGACGGTTGGCTTGCCGATCTATTTTTCCGATTTTGTTGACTGTTCCGTAAGTGTTTAGAGCGTGTCCGCGTTCGTCCATGTCCCAAATCTTTTCACCCCCCCCGTGAAGTAGCGCTCGTAGCGGGGAACGGTGTCCATGCGCCGCAAAAGTTCTTTGTTGTCGGCGAGTTTTTTGATAATACTGACCAGGATGGAATATTCCGGAGTGATTTCCCGTTTAATTGTTTCCATATTTTTTTAGCCAATCAATAAATTTTTTGATTTGTTCCCGGTATTCTTCCATGGTTCCGATGTTCAAAATTGTATAATCAGCCATGGCGATTGGGCCGCCTTTGGCAATGTTTTCGATTTCGGCGATGTCGCGGGCGGCGGCGGCTTCGCGGGAAAAGCCGCGGTTGCGTAGGGCGGTGTCGCTAGCGTCGGAGAATCTTTTTTCTAGTCGTTCATAACGCATTGGCGGCGGCGCATAAACAGCGACGACGATTAAATTGTCGCCGTATTTTTCTTTTAGAATTTTGTATTCATCCCAGCTATAAAGGCCGTCGCCAACGACGTGGCTTTGTTGGAGCAGTTCGTCGAATTTTGGAATATTTAGAACAGCAAAAGCGCCCATGCCGTATTCTTTGCGAAAACCTTCGCGAATTATTCTTTCGTTTGATTCGGAAACTTCTAGATTTTTTTTCTTGATTTCATCCATGACAATTTGGCCAAAACGAAGATAGCCAAAATTTTCCGCTACCAAGGCATCGGAAAGAACGCTTTTACCGCTGCCGCACATGCCAACCACGGCGACTAATTTATTGTCGGTCATAAGTTTCGATTTCGTTGTTTAAGAAAATAATTTCCACACCGGCTTGTTTGAACATTTCTTCAGCTTCGCCGCCGGCGTGATAACGACGCTCGCAGACTACTCGGACAATGCCGGAGTTGATGATAGTTTTGGCACAGGTGGCGCAAGGTGCCAACTTGCAATAAAGCGTGCTGCCATCGATGGCTACGCCACGCTTGGCGGCTTGGGCAATGGCGTTAAGTTCGGCGTGAGCGGTGCGTAAACAGTGCTGACTTTGGTGGCCGTCTTCGTGGGTGACGGTTTTGATTTGGTGGCCGACTTCGTCACAGTGGGGCAAGCCCTTGGGCGAGCCGACATAGCCGGTAACCAAAACTTGACGGTCTTTGGCAATAACACAGCCGGTGCGGCCGCGATCGCAAGTGGCGCGTTTGGAAACCGCATGGACGATTTCCATGAAATATTCGTCCCAGGTTGGGCGAATGTAGGGAGTGTTTTCAGTCATAATTTTGTTTATTTTCTCCCCCCAGCGTACCTGGTATGTCAGCGGAAGGGAAGTGGAAAAATCAAGTAACAAAAAAATCGCCTTAAAGGCGATTTTTTTGTTGGCTTTTAAGCCGCAATTTCAATATGAATTCCCGGGCTCATGGTGGCGCAGATAACAGCATTTTGGATGTAAATACCTTTTGAGGTGGCCGGTTTGGCCTTTTTAACGGCTTCGATCAGAGCAGTGAGGTTTTCTTTTAGTTTGGTTTCTTCGAAGGAGAAGCGACCAAAGGCCTGATGGATATTTCCTTTATCGTCGTTTTTAAAACTGACTTTTCCGGCTTTTTGTTCTTGAATCATTTTGGTGATGTTGGTGCCGACAGTGTCGGTTTTTGGGTTAGGCATAAGACCTCGGGGACCCAAGATTTTGGCCACCTTGGAGAGTTTGGGCATCATGACCGGTGTGGCTACGGCCACATCGAATTCGATGGTGCCGGTTTTTAGGATTTGGCCCATGACTTCTTCGTTACCAATAATGTCGGCGCCGGCAGCTTTGGCTTCGGCTTCTTTTTCGGCTTCGACAAAGGCAATGACTTTTTTGGTTTTACCGGTGCCGTGCGGCAGTACAATGGTACCGCGAACCTGTTGATCGCCTTTAGTTGGATTGATACCGAGTTTAACATGAAACTCAACAGCGGCATCGAATTTTGTGGCCGGCATTTTTTTTAGAATACCGACAGCTTCGTCGACAGAATAGGATTTTTTTGGATCAACGAGTTTTTGAGCCTCCTGAAATCTTTTGCTAGGCATAGTATTTTTTTTGTGGTAGAAGCGCTTGGTTTATCCAAGCTCCCACATTAGTATATTAGTAACAAATTAGTAATTCGTTTTTTCTTAAATCTCGACATCGACACCCATTTGTCTGGCTGTACCGGCAATAATCTTCATGGCTGCTTCGATATCGGTGGTGTTTAGATCGGGCATTTTTTTCTCGGCGACTTCTCGGAGTTGTGCTTTGGTGATTTTGCCAACTTTTTCGGTTAGTGGTTTGCCTGAGCCTTTTTCCAGCTTGATGGCTTTTTTAATAAGCTCAGAAGCCGGGGCGATCTTCATGATGAAGTCAAAAGTGCGATCCTCGTAAACCGTGATGACAATTGGTACAACTTCGCCACGACGATCTTGGGTGGCGGCGTTGAATTTAACCACAAAGTTTTGAATGTTTAAGCCGTGCTGACCTAAAGCCGGACCAACCGGTGGGGCCGGGGTGGCGGCGCCGCCCATAATTTGGAGTTTGATTTGAGTAAGGATTTTTTTGGCCATACTTAATTTTTTAAGTGGATTCTCGAGACTAACTCGGGCAACCACTGTATGAATAATTAGATTTTTTTAACTTGTAAAAAGTCCAACTCGACCGATGTTTCGCGGCCGAACATGTTGACGAAGACCTTGACTTTGCCGCGGGCTTCGTCGAGTTCGGCGACTTTGCCTTCGAAGTTTTTGAAGGGGCCGTCGGTGACTTGAATTAGACTGCCGACTTCGATTTCGAGTTTGAATTCTGGTTCGTCGGCTTTGACACGTTTCATTAAAGCTTCGATTTCTTCTTCGGCGATTGGAGTTGGGGTGGTGCCGGTGCCGATAAAGCCGGTAACGTTTGGAGTGTTACGCACTACGTACCAAGAGTCATCGGTTACCAACATTTCGACCAAGACATAACCCGGGAAGATTTTTTCTTCGATGGTTTTGCGTTTGCCGTTTTTGATTTTAATCTTTTTTTCTTTGGGTACCAGGATATTAAAAATCTTGTCGGTCATGTCCATGGTTTCGATACGTTGCTTTAAACTGTCGAGTACGGCCTCTTCGTACCCGGAATAGGTGTGAATGGCGTACCAGCGACGCCCGTGTTTGGCTACTTGTTTTGGCATAGATCTCCTCCTTATGATGAGAGTTTGACCAATTGGTCAAGCCCTAAAGAAAGCGCCCAGTCGATGACTGTAAAAAATACAGCCAAACCGATTGTGACACCGACGACGATTGTTGAATAGCGAATCGCGTCTTTTTTAGATGGCCAAGTCACCTTTTTAAGCTCTTCTTTGGATTCTTTAAGATAGCTTATAGGATTAAGGTGTTTGTTGGTGTTTTCCATAAAAATCGTTTTTTAAAACCCCTGTTCGGGGATCGATAATTAGTATAGCACACCTTTTATAATAAGCAAGCCCCGAAAACCTCGGTTTTTTGAGGTTTTTTGTGGATAAAGACAAAAATTTTTCAAAAGTCTGAAAAAAACCAAACTTGCTGGTTGGAAGTAAAAAATCACCGAGAACAAATTTGTTCTCGGTGATAATTTTATTTTCGGATTTTTTAACGAATCACTTCGATAGCGTCGCCATCTGGATCACAGGCACCAACTGTAACGGTTCCGTTGGTGTTGCGAATAAGATAGAAGTCGGTTTTGGCGGCCGTACCACTGGATGGATCCATTGGCACAGTGCCAAGATAACCATCGGTTACCAAAGCTGTTAGATCAACACAGGCGGCCAAAGTGACTTGGGCAGTACAACCAGCATCGCAAGCAGCGACATCGGTTCCAATGGTGTAGCCGCTGTCGGCGACTAGACCAGAGACGGTGGCCGGGTAGGCTCCGGCGTTATCAACTTGGTAAGTTTTTAGGGCACCAGCAATGTTTTCGATATCGGATTGGCGACGAGCGTCGCGAGCATCGGCAAAGCGTTGGGCCGGATTAAGAGCCACAATGACCACGGCAGCCAAAACGGCAATAATCGCGATGACGATTAAAAGCTCGATAAGGGTAAAACCCTTGGCGTTGATTTTGGACATAATTTTTTTAGGAAGGTTTATTTGAATTATCCTTACTATTTTAGAACAAGAAACTCTTTTTTACCAATTAGTTTTTTTTGGTGTGGATAACTTTTGTTGGATTTTTTTTAAAAAAAATATCTTTGTCCAGCTTTTTTTGTTATAATAGAATAAATTTTTCATTTTATGTTAAAGAAAAAAAATCCAAAAAAAATTAACGATTCGCTTTCGGAAATTAATACAGAAGAAACATTAGTTAAATCAAAAACTAACGAGCCGTCCACTAAAGCCGATCGAAAATCTGTCGAGGATTACATTGAGCGGGCTAGCAGTGGTAGCGGCC
Organism: Candidatus Uhrbacteria bacterium; assembly: GCA_003511125.1. GTDB lineage: Bacteria > Patescibacteriota > Patescibacteriia > UBA9934 > GWF2-40-263 > UBA12403. The sequence goes on along the minus strand of DOJV01000054.1, from coordinate 11,263 downwards.
CCGAAGCCTTAGTTGATCTTTTTGATCAACTAATGGTTTACGCCCATTTGACACGATCTTCGGATATTCATTTGGAACCCTGGAAAGGTCACGGTGTGGCTCGATTGCGAATTGACGGAATTTTACACGACGAGTTTCAGCTCGAGTCCTTGGTTTTCACCCAACTTATTGCTCGTCTAAAAATCGTTACCAAAATGCGCACCGACGAACATCGGGCACCACAAGACGGTCGTTTTAAATTTGTCAGTCCACTTAGCGATGTCGACGTTCGGGTTTCGGTTATTCCCACGGCTTTTGGAGAAAAAGCCGTTTTGCGTTTATTGTCCAGTCAGTCTCATAAGCTAACCTTGGAACAACTCGGTCTCTCGCCGCAAGATTTGCAACGAGTCGAGCGAGCTGTACGTAAACCTTGGGGTATGATTTTGGCCACTGGTCCAACTGGCAGCGGTAAAACCACGACGGTTTATGCTCTGTTGGAAATTTTGAATAAACGCGAGGTAAATATTGTGACCATCGAAGACCCGGTAGAATTTGAAATTCCAGGAGTTAACCAAAGCCAAGTTGATCACGTAGCCAAGTTGACTTTTGCCACAGGCTTGCGTTCACTTTTGCGCCAAGACCCCGATGTCATTATGGTCGGTGAAATCCGTGACCACGAAACCGCCAAAATTGCCGTCGACGCGGCCATGACCGGTCACAAGCTTTTATCAACTTTACATACTAACGATTCAGCTACCACTATTCCACGGCTTATTGATATGGGTGTTGAGCCGTTTTTGGTTTCCTCAACTTTGCTTTGCTCCATTGCTCAACGTTTGGTGCGGCGGGCTTGTCCGGAATGCGCCGGTAAAAAAGATTTTACCAAAAAAGAGGCTTTGGCAATTTTTAACGAAGAAGTGGTTAAGGAAATGTTTGGCAACGAAGAATCGATCGTGGTGGCCGCGGTTAAGGGTTGTGATAAATGCGCCCAAACCGGTTATCGAGGTCGAATCGGTATTTACGAGGTTTTGGAAAATTCGCCGGCCATCGAAGAAAAAATCGTTCGTCGGGCTTCCAGCTCGGAAATTGAAGACCAAGCCAAAAAAGAAGGTATGACCTCGATTGCTCAAGACGGCGTGCGTAAAATTCTATCCTTCGAAACCACGGTCGAGGAATTGATTCGAGTAATGCAAGAATAATATGAATCTTAAAACTTTGTTTAAAAACCAACCTCGACTGAAACACGTCGAGTTGCTTTTGTTTACAAAATATTTAGCCGTCCTTTTACGTTCCGGTTTGCCATTAGACGAGTCCTTGGAAATTCTTAACAAACAAACCAAGAAAAAAAAGACGCCATTGTGTTTGATTTTGACCAGTCTGGTCGATCATATTAGAACCGGAAAAACTTTTGCTGATGGTTTGTCAGAATTTCCTAAAACTTTTTCGCCGGTTTATGTCAATTTAATTAGGGCCGGTGAAGGTTCTGGTACTCTGCAAGACAATTTGGATCAGCTGGTTAAACAGTTGGAAAGGGAACACGCTTTAACCGAAAAAATTCGCGGTGCCATGATGTATCCTTCGGTTATTATGTTGGCCGGTTTGGCCATCGCCAGCGTGATTGTAGTTTTTATTTTGCCGCAAATTACCGGGCTGTTCTCTTCATTGCGAGTGGAGATTCCTTTGTCCACGCGGTTGATTTTTTGGTTGTCCGACACTATTCGTTTTAAGTGGCCCTGGTTGCTTGGTGGCGGCCTGATTTTGGGGGTTGTCATAAATATTTTTTATCGTTTTAAAAAAACCAAACCTTTTTTTCATGCCTTTTTTCTGGTTATTCCAATTTTAGGAAATCTTATTAAAAAAATAAATTTAGCCAGAAGTTTTCGGTTGCTTGGAACGCTGTTGCGCAGCGGTGTGCCGATTAGCGAGGCTTTTGATGTTACCATTAGTGTGGTTCGTAATCTTCGTTATCGGGACATGTTTGAAGAAATGAGAACAGGTATTTCGCACGGTGGCACCGTGGCCGCGGTGTTAGAAAAGCATACTAGTTTAGTGCCGCCCATTGCTTTACGTTTGGTGAATGTTGGCGAAGAAACCGGAACTTTAAGTGACATGCTTTTGTATTTGGCGGTTTTTTATGAAGACGAGATCGAAAGTCAAACAAAAAACCTAACCTCACTTATCGAGCCGGTAATGATTATTTTTATTGGTTTAGCTGTTGGTTGGTTGGCTATTTCCATTCTCATGCCGATTTATAAAGTCGTTGGTTCGGTTTAAAATTTATGAAAAAAGCCGCCGGTTTTACATTACTGGAAATCATTATTGTTATCGGCTTATTATCCGTGGTTTTTTTTATTGGTTTTTCCATGGTAACTTCGGTGCAAAAAACTTTAACCAGACAAAGTGCCAAAACCTTTGAACAAATTTTACGGGCCGCGTCTGAACGAGCTCGGCAGGGTGATGCCGGTACAGCTTGGGGTGTTTATATTCCTTATAACGAAGTTTCTCGACGTACCAACCAAGCCGTGGTTTTTTCCGGTTCAAGTTATGTTACTCGCGATCCGTCCTTAGATATCGTTTATCCGGTTAGTTCTTATTTGATTTTTACTTCATTCAAAAATAATCCAGCTTCAGACGGCAATGATCACGAAGTGGTTTTTGATTATTTAACCGGTCAAATGGCCGCCGCCGGTTCGTTAACTTTAACTTTTTTTGAAGAGTCGTTGTTGATTTCTTTTTCGATCACCGGCTTACCGGTCTCTGATCCTTTATGAACTTAAAAAATCATTCTGGTTTTGTTTTGCTCGAGGCTTTGATCGCTGTGGGCTTATTGATTTTATTTTTGGGCAGTTTAGGAACTTTATTTTTGTTAAATTTAAGGGGTACGGCTTTAATTAATAATTCTAATCAAGCCGAGCTGTTGGCGCGCAGTGGTTTAGACGCTTTACGAACAATCGATTTTGATGATTTGAATTTAATCAATTCCGGACACCTGGTTTTTTTCGGCGCTAGCTGGACCGTGGTCGCCGGTTCTGAGGTTACAGATGTTTTTACTAAAACCGTTCGAGTTCGAGAGGTTCAGCGGGATGTTGATTGCGAAATTGTTGCTGTTGGCGGAGTGCTTGACGAAGACAGTAAATTTATTGACAGTGAGGTTTCTTGGACCGATGATCTTGGTCGAGTTCACCAAACTTTTTTAACCAGTTTGATTACTCGTTGGGACAATCCCCAAGGCCTGTGTTTTGCCCCAAGCGCGGCAGCTAATCTGATTTTTCACACCGAAACCACTCTTTGGTATGGTGGAAAACAATTACGTGAGCTTTATTTAGAAAACGGCGGGTCAGTACCTTTCACAGTTAATTATTTGACTTTTACTTGGGATAATGGGGCCAGTATTCAACAGATATTTTTAGATTCGACAAAAATTTGGTCTTCCTCTGGTCCGGGTTTGCCGATTGGTACTCAAGTTTCCGGAACACGTTTAGATATTTTTGATTATACTTTTGATCCGGGTGAAATTTTAGATATGAACAAAACGCAATTCGATACCCCCATGGCCGGAACTACACTTACTTTAACAATTGAATTTACCGATGGTTCAATTTTTGTGTCTGATCCGTTTACTCCGCTTTAAATTATGATTGAAAAAAATCAAAAAGGCATAACCTTAATTGAAACAGTCGTGGTCATCGCTTTGTTGATTATTGTTTTACCGATCACGATTTTTTCTTTGGTGCGTTTGGGTCGCGATTCGGCGTATTTTAGTTTGCGCCAGCGGATTAGCAGTTCGGCTAATTTAATTTTTTCTGAACTTTCCAATGAATTGACCTCGGCCCAGTTTTTTAGTGTTTCAACTTCGACTTTAGGTGTCAATCCCAGTACTTTTATTTTTACCGATCAAGACGGATTGATAGTGACGATTGATCGACCGACAGATACAGTGGCTTTTCCGGGTGGTAATCAAGAAATAAAACGTTTGCGTTTAACACGCGGGCCAGAAGTTGTCTGGTTGACCGATGCCGATGTGGATGTGACCAATTGGATGGTTCAGGCGGTTCGTGATAGCAGTAATAATCTGACAGGCATAAGAATTCAAGCGACTTTTGTCGAAGTCAATAAAGAAGATTTGCCTTTTAGAAATATTGAGTCGACCATTGATTTTACTATTAATTTGCCGGGCTCAGTGACTGAATTATGAGGAATTTTTTTAAAAAAAATAACCTCCCTTCCTCCTTCGCTGGGCTACGGAGGGACAAGTCGCTCGCGGCGAGCTACGGAGGGACTATCTACCAAATGTTTTTTGCCCGAAGCGGAAGTTGTGTTTATTCACAGTTGGATTCACAATCTTGTGTGAAGACAGATAGCCAGTCGGGCACGTCACTAATTTTGCCGGTTTTGCTTTTGGGCGTAACCGGCCTGTCGATTTTTTTAGCCATGGCCGCAACCACGACCAGTTCAGTGGCTTTAATTTTATCGCAGAGGGACGCTGTTGAAGCTCGGGTTCATCTTTTTGGTTGTTTGGACGAATATTTGGTTCATTTGCCGGCCAATCCGGATTTTTCACCGGTGGAACTTTTGGTTTTTGATGAAGTCTGTTCGACTGTGGTTAGTACACCGATAGAAGGCCAGCGAGAAATTGTTGTCTCGAACACAATTGGTCAGGTTACTCGTCAATTAACCGTTTTGGTTCAGCTTGATCCGTTTGATTTTGTAGAAATTACCGAGCCATAAAAAGTAAAACCAACCAACCAGCAATGGTCAGAAACGGTCCAAAAGGTATAGTCGATTTCACTGTCATTTTTTTTGTGGCCAATAAAATTATAGCCACCATCGCGCCTAAAATATAGGCCAAGCCCAGGGTCCATAATCCGTACCACCAACCCAAAGCCGCGCCCAAGAAAAGCCCCAAACCAATATCGCCGCCACCAACCCAACGACCGCGAGAAATTAAATATTGCAAATAGAAAAATCCACCACAGACAAGCATACCAAGAACCATTTCAGGTAGTGGCACAAAATTTTGTGCCCCAAACATTTGCACCCCCAAATTTAATCCAATCGTCACCACGGTCGCAGTTGCTGTAAACCGGTGGGGAAGTAGACCGTGATAAATATCGGTCAAGAAAAGGAGAATTAAAAAAAACGTCAAAATCAAATCGCGAATCAAGAACCAATCGACGGCTCCATGATGAATGATTCCGACAGTTAAAAAAACCAAAGCTGTTGCCAGCTCGACGATTGGTTCGCGCCAGCCGATTGGTTGGTGGCAGGTTCGACAGCAACCTTTTAAGAAAACAAAGCTCAAAACCGGAACCAAGTCGGTTGCGGTTAATTTCCGCTGGCAGTTGGGGCAAGCCGAGCGGTCACACCAGTTGGTTTTTTTGCCCCCGGCACGGCTGGCCGTGGCTGATAAAAAACTACCAAAGCAGAGGCCGAGAATGAAGAGTAAAAATATCGTGGGCATAAAAGTAAATTCGGTAATTGTTGGGTAAAAGCGTAAAAATGTAAAAGTCGTAAATTTACAATTTTTACGACTTTTACAATTTTTACAAAGCCTCGNNCGTTTGCGTGGAGCTACGTCGGCGCCCATTAAAACATCAAACATTTCGTCGGCCTGTTCGGCATCGTCGACCGTGACTTGTTTCATGACCCGACAGGTTGGGTCCATGGTGGTTTCCCATAGTTGTTCCGGATTCATTTCACCGAGACCTTTGTAGCGTTGAATATTAACCCGCGGACCTTTTGATTTTTTTGTTTCTNNTTTTATTAAAGACATTTTTTCTTCGTCGGTGTAGGCGTAATTTACTTCTTTGCCGATTTGGACGCGGTACAGCGGTGGTTTGGCAATAAAAATATGACCCTGTTTAATAAGTTCGGGGAAATGACGGTAGAACAAGGTTAATAAAAGCGTTCTGATGTGTGAGCCGTCAACGTCGGCGTCGGTCATGATAATAATGCGTTTGTAGCGCAAGTCTTGAATATTGAAAGCTTCGCCAATGTTGGTGCCAAGGGCAATGATAAGCGATTTGATTTCGTTGTTGACCAACATTTTGTCGAGGCGGGCGCGTTCGACGTTTAGAATTTTTCCGCGTAATGGCAGAATGGCTTGGGTTTCGCGATCGCGACCTTGTTTGGCCGAGCCGCCAGCCGAATCGCCCTCAACAATAAAGATTTCTGAACGTTCCGGATCTTTGGAAGAGCAATCGGATAATTTTCCTGGCAGAGTTAAGCCTTCGAGTACACCTTTGCGCAGAACTGTTTCTCGAGCCGCGCGCGCTGCAGCTCGGGCTTGGGCCGAAAGGACACATTTTCCGATGATTGCTTCGGCGTCGGCCGGATGTTCTTCGAGATAAATTCGAAAAGCTTCGCCAAAAATTGCTTCGACGGCCGTGCGGGCCTCGGGGTTGCCGAGTTTGGCTTTGGTTTGGCCTTCGAATTGCGGTTCGCGTAATTTGACGCTGATAACCGAAGTTAAACCCTCGCGGACGTCATCGCCGGTTAAGTTGGTGTCTTTTTCTTTGATAAAACCTTTTGCTCGAGCGTAGTTATTAAGCTCGCGAGTTAAAGCTGAGCGAAAACCAACCAGGTGCATACCACCTTCCGGGTTGTAAATGTTGTTAGCAAAACAAAAAATTGATTCATGATATTCTTCGGTGTATTGCACGGCTACTTCGACATCAATGTCGGTATCGTCGCTGTGTTTTGAAACGTAGAAGATGTTAGGGTGTTTTTGAACCTTGTTATGGTTAATATGGGCAACATAAGAAGAAACTCCACCTTCAAAATAAAAAGCATAAGAGGTTTCTGAACCTTTTTTGCGGTTGTCCAAAATTACCAAATGGATACCTTTGGTTAAGTAAGCTTGTTGACGCAAGTGATCGACAATGGTTTTGAAGTTGAATTCGACCGTTTCGAAAATTGTTGGGTCGGGTTTAAAAGTGATGGTGGTACCAGTACCGCGAGCCGAACCAACCGATTTAACTTTGGCCCGTGGTGTGCCGCGGGTAAATTCTTGCTCCCATAATTTGCCGTCGCGTTTAACTTCGGCCTTTAGATAATCGGACAAAGCGTTGACCACCGAAACGCCGACTCCGTGCAAACCACCGGAAACCTTGTAACCGCCACCACCGAATTTACCGCCAGCATGCAGTTTGGTTAACACTAGTTCTAAGGCTGATTTTTTGAATTGTGGGTGAATGTCGACCGGAATACCACGACCGTTATCTTCGACCGAGATTGAACCATCGGGGTTTAGGATTAGGGTGATGGTATTGCCGTATCCGGCCATGGCTTCGTCAAAAGAGTTGTCCATGACTTCCCAGACAAGATGGTGCAAACCGGTTGGTCCGGTTGAACCAATATACATGCCCGGACGCCTGCGGACCGGCTCTAAACCTTCGAGAACGGTGATTTGTTTGGCACCGTAGTCGGACTTTTCTGTAGTTTTTTTAGTGGCTCCCATAATGGCTTTTTAGATAAAAATGACAGGATTATGATATCACGTAAACCGGGTTTTGAAAAGGGGAAAAGCTCCTTTTAACCTTTGGTTTTTTCTGCTACAATAAAACCGCTATGACCAACGAAAATAACAGTTTCCTCAAACCCGAGGAAAAGGAATTCCAGACTTATTATCAAAGAGAAATGTGGTGGTTAAAATATCGCCCCTGGCTTATAAAAATTGCTATTGGCCTTTTTGCGGCTTTTGATGTCTGTTTAATTTTGTTTGCGGCTTGGGTTTTTTTGGATACTTACGCTATTTCTTACGGTCAAGAAAAACTTTCGGTGGCCGGAATGGCTGTTTTGGGTCAATCTGAATTACGGGATTTTTCCCAGTCCGAAGCCGCCAGGCCGCTTAATTTAAGCGAGGCGGTATTTTTGTCTTCGGGCGATGATCAGTTTTTTGATGTTTATGCCGTGGTTTCTAATCCTAACAGCGATTGGTATGCCGACTTTGATTATAGTTTTAAAGCCAAAGATCAAGAAACCGAAACCTTCAGTGGCTTTATTTTGCCTAGCGAAGAACGCCCCTTGGCACTTTTGAAAGGTTTTAGTGCTCGGCCAACCAATGTTAGTGTGTCTGTAACCAATGTCGAATGGCATCGTTTTAATAATCATAAACTACCTGATTACGAAGGCTGGCTAGCCGATCGCCAAATAGAAATAACCGAGGCACTTTTTTCGCATGGCGACGAGGTTACGCCACCCGGTGTTTCTTTTACCGTGCAAAACAAAAGCGCTTATGGTTTTTATCACCCCAGTTTTTTAGTTGTTCTTTGGCGCGGCAGTACGGTTGGCGGGGTGGTTCGAATTTCCACAGTCGAACTTAAAAGCGGCGATAAAAAATATCTTAGTGCCCGTTGGTTTGGCACGGTTCCGGCGATTTCCAAAATCGAGGTTTATCCGGAAATTAATTTTCTAGATCCCGCGGCTTACCTGTCTATTTCTTACTGAGCTTATGCCATCTCTCCTTACGGCCGTCAGGAGGGTTGACGCGCGTTTGGTTTTAGCCATGCTCGTGTTAATTTCTTTGGGTTTCTCGGCAATTTATTCGATTACTCTTTCTCAAAATGGACAGAGTTTTTTGTTAGTGCAAAAACAATTAATCGCTTTGTTTGTCGGCTTGGTTTTGGTTTTTTTAATTATTTGGTCTAATTATCGTTGGACCAGAAGTTTTGCTTTACCAATTTATATTTTGGCCAACCTGTTATTAATAGCGGTTTTATTTTTTGGTGAATCAATTCGCGGCACCATGGGCTGGTTTCCGGTTTTTGGTTTTCATTTTCAGCCGGTGGAATTTGCCAAGTTGGGAGTTATTGTGGCCCTGGCCAGGTATTTTTCCGATTACCGAAGCGAGGATTTTGGTTGGAAAAATATTTTTATTAGTGGCCTGATTGTTGGTTTACCAACGGCTTTAACTTTATTGCAACCGGATTTGGGTAGTGCGCTTTTGCTTTTAAGTGTTTGGGTGGGTTTGTTGTTTTTTGCCGGATTAAAAGTTAAACATTTTTTAGTCCTGGGATTTTTAGGTAGCTTGTCGGTAATTTTCGCCTGGTTTTTTCTTTTTGTTGATTATCAAAAATCTCGGATCATGTCGTTTGTAAATCCGGGCAGCGATCCCATGGGGGAAGGGTATAATGTTCGTCAGGCAATTATTGCCATTGGTTCTGGTGGTTGGTTTGGTCGGGGTTTGGGTTTTGGTTCGCAAAGTCAACTTAAATTTGTGCCAGAAAGTCAGACTGATTTTATTTTTGCCGTCATTGCCGAAGAGTTCGGTTTATTGGGGTCGGTTTTGCTTTGCGGCGCTTTTTATCTTTTACTGAGGCGAATTTTTCGTCACGCCTTTTTAACTCGCGATGATTTTACCAGCTTTTTGTTAACCGGCATTGGTTCGTTGTTTTTATTTTCTTTTCTTGTTAATGTTGGCATGAGCTTGGGACTTATGCCGGTTACAGGTATTGCTTTACCACTGGTTAGTTATGGTGGCAGCGCTTTAATTATCGCTTTAATATTACTCGGCATAGCTCAAAGTGTGGCTGTTCACGATGTGGCCGCTCGTTCCGCGATATTAATTGAGAACGAAAAATGATATATTATAAAAGTCTTATGGAAAACAATACTTCTAGTAATATTCCTTCTTGGCAAAATAGTTTAAAGTTAGCCGCTGCTTGTCCACTGTGCGGTTATAAATTTAAAAAGATCGAAGCTTTAGTTGTCGAGGAGCACGGCAACACTCATTTGTTTTATTTTCGTTGTCAAAAATGTCAGCACGCTATTTTAAATTTAGTTTTTTCTCATCAAATGGGTATTGGTTCCATGAGTCTGGTTACTGATTTAAGTTTTGAAGAAGCCATTAAATTTCATGAGGCCACGCCAATTTCTATCGATGATGTCTTGGAAACCCACCTGTGGCTGGAAAATTCCGATCATAAAAAACTGTTTAATAAATAAAAAAACACCCCGTCTGGCTTTGGGGCATTTTTGAACTTGTTTTAAGAAAAGATTAGGAAAAGCGTTGAAAAATTAAGATTTCCACCTTAACCCCAATAATTTCTTGACATTTACGCGTTAATTAGGCACAATACTGCCGCTATCTTGAGTTAATTTTTCTTATGACAATCAATATAACCGCCAAAAAAAGAGAGGCTATTGGCCGCGCCAATTGGAAAAACCGCGTCGATGGTAATATTCCCGCCGTGGTTTACGGAGCCGAAGCCGAATCACAAAACATTTGCGTTAATCGTAAGGCTTTAGTTGTGGCTTTTCGAGAAGCCGGCGAAAGTTCGCTGGTCGATTTAGCCATTGACGGTCAAGAACCTTTAAAAGTTCTTATCCAAGACTTACAAAAAGATCCTTTAACCGGCGACGTTATTCACGCTGATTTTCGCGTCGTTGATTTGACTAAAGAAATCACCGCCGAAATCAAATTGGAGTTTGTTGGCGAATCGCCGGCTGTTAAGGGCCTTGGCGGTACTTTGATCGAAGCTTTAGACACTCTCGAAGTTCGAGCTTTGCCAACCGCTTTGGTTTCCTCGATCGAGGTCGATATTTCCAGTCTTAAAACTTTCGATGATGCCATTCACGTATCTGATTTGGTTTTGCCGGCCGGAATCGTGGCTATCAATAGTCCAGAAGACACCATTGCCGTGGTCGAAGAACCTCGCTCCGAAGAAGAAATGGCCGAACTTAACAAAACTGTGGAAATCGATGTCGCCGCCGTCGAAGTTGAAAAGAAGGAAAAGACCGACGAGGCTGCTGGGAGTGAAGAAAAGAAACCAGTATAATTTATTACTGAATCAAAAGCAGAGCTCAAGCTCTGCTTTTGTGATATAATGGCCGGCGATATGATTAAAATAAAAGCGTTAAAAAGTTTTTTATTAGCCACGGTCAAGTATTGGCAAAAAAATTGGTTGTGGTATTCGCTTGGTGGTGTAATCATTTGTTTGGGCTTAGCGTCCTATACTTTTAGAGTTGCTTGGTTGCCCGAATCAAAAGCTGGGCAGACAGTCGTCGATCAGGAAGAAAGTTCGTCTTGGCGTCATCCTTTAACTGGTCAGATTATTAGCGAGGAAATTACTCGACCTCAGGTTTTTGGGGTCATGGTAGAAAATTCAGCCGAGGCCTGGCCGCTTTCCGGTATCGAAGAGGCTTTCTTGGTTATCGAGGCGCCGGTCGAAGCAAAAATCCCTCGCCTTATCGCTTTCTTTTCGGCCGATCAAACCGTGGATCAAATTGGTCCGGTGCGTTCGGCTCGACCGTATTATTTGGATTGGGCCGGTGAATTCGACGC
>DOJV01000057.1 GCA_003511125.1 Candidatus Uhrbacteria bacterium | reverse complement strand
CTCCAAGGTCCTCTCCGGGAGGAGAGGAAACTCGAATAACAGTCGGTGGATTTATTTCACCGACTGTTTTTGTTTCTTCTGTTTAGAAGAAATCGAGAGGACGGTTTCGATCATTTTTTTCTAGTCTCCGAGTTAATTCATCGATGAATATTTACCTTCTGTTTTAGATGAGAGAAAGAACCATCCAGAGTATTGGTGGTTTTGGTGATATCAAGTTCTTATACCTTTCAAAAGTAATAAGGCTTGGCGATAGTTATCGCTCGATAGGCCGAGCGAACTCTTTTGTGAGTAAATTGTGATACTCCTCTCCTCCAGGAGAGGACCTGCTGTGCCGGCCATAGCTTGGTATCAAGCGACGGCCGGCCGTGCCGGCCATAGCTTGCCTCAAGCGACGGCCGGGGATAGGTGATAAACCGATCCAACTCTCACTCATATAAAAACAAAAACCGCGATCATTACGACCGCGGTTTTTTTTACTTCACTTTAATAAATTATAGTACCGCTATATAAAGGCAGAACCGAAATTCCCAATCCGTTTCCAGCGGCAAAACCGTCTCGCCAATAGATAGAAGAATATCCCAAAGGCACCATTTCCTGTTCAGTTGGAATACCTACAGAAATACTGTCGTCGTCAACCGCGCTGGCCCCAGAGGTATCGACATAAAGAGACAAAGTGGCTGTAGACGAGGCGTCAATATCAAACGGAGTGCCACTAGCGTAATAACCCATTACCACATAACCCAAAGTTTCACTCAAATCAGTCGACAAACAAGAGCCACCAAAAGGTGTTAGAAAATCAAGATAAGCCACAGAAAAAGGCAACGGGGTACCTAAGTCTCTCTGATCATAAAGGGCAAATTTAGTTGGGTCGGCCAAAGCTCCGCTTGAACAAAGATTCCAACCAGTACCGGCATTATCAGTTGAATTAATTTTAAAAACTACTTGAGTTAAACCAACATCACCGGAATAATTGGCGGCGACATTAAATCTAAAAACCTCGTTCATTCCCGGAACTCCGATACCAGCCGGGCTTCCGGCGGACAAAGTTAAATAAGGATAGGTTTGGTGAAGCCAGAAACCTTCGGCACTAATGCGACTAGTTACTAAGTCAGAACCGGTTAGAATATTTCCGGAATCCAAACCAACAGCCTCGAAATTACCGGTGATGGCGTTGAAGGAAACAGAAAGTTGATCACCGCTTTGTGGGTGGGCTGATCCGGTCATTAAAGGCGAGGTTGAGTCGACTAAAATACTTACTAGTGCCTCGTCGTCCTTAGGAACATAACAAGTTAAACCATTAAACTCCAAAGCGTTTCCGGAAAAAACTCCATTATAAACCATGGTCGCACCGGAATTATCCTGACACTGAAGTTGAACCAGACTGGCAACACTGTCTTCACCACCTTGGTTGTCAAAAGAAATAGTCGACATTTCAAAAGCTTCGCCTTCGGTAACAAAACGCCAAATTCCAACCCGAGTATTCCTTAAACCTGGAAAAAGCAAACCTTCGATCGGCGAACTGGAATCTAGAAACACTTCGATACTGCCGTTTTCTGTAATAGTCGTAGAAATTCTCCCGTGAGTATTAATACCAACATCCGCAACCGAACCAATATCTAAAGTTCTTCCGGAAAGTACTCGACCGGAACTTGAAGCCGTAACATTTATCTCACCCGGCATGGTTAGAGCATAAATATCATCGGTCCCGCTTTGGATGGAAGCGGTATTAAACTGACAATTAACTTTATAAGACAAGGTTCGACCACGAGGAATTCTAATCGTCAAACCGCTAAACACTACCTGAGAAGAAACTGGAGCCGCAGTGTTACCGACAACCGTACCGGTTAAATCTTCTAATTGACAAGAAACAATATAATCTTCGACAACCACATCGTTTTGGATAACAGAAAAATTTGCGTCGTCATCGGCGATAATATCAAAAACCAAATCAGAAACTTGGACTATTCCATTCGAAGCCGTTAAATCAATGGCCAACAGGTCGTTTTGTGAACCTTTGGTACCACCGGAAGAAGTAACTGTCGAATTGGTTTGGACCGTTAATTTAGCCGGCAAAACCGACAAACTAATGGCAGCAGCGGCCACAGCTCCGGCCGCGGCAATTAAAGCCAGACCAACAATCGTGTTGGTTCTGATTTTAGTTTTAACTTTTTTTACCATAAAAAACTTAAAATTAAATTAAATTAAATTAAAACGGACGAATTAAATTTCATCCTCATCGACAATTTTTTTAGATTTTTTTTCAATCTTTCTTTCCAATTTTTTGTCGATGGTATATTCAAAAATTTTACGAATACCGTCGACCAAAAAAGAAAGGCCAACGGTAGCTTTTTCGAACTTATTGCGAATACCGGTAATCGCTTCTTCGATTTTGGACATCTTCTCGCGAGCCTCGGCCATGGTGTCGTTTATGTTCTTTAAAATCATGGCAATTTGCCAGATAAGCCAGCACATAAAAGCCGTAACCCACAAAGCGCAAAAAGCCAAAACAATATAAAGAATGTCTTGAGATTGAAACATATCCTCCAAGGTTAATTATTACTATCTAATTATAGCATTAAATTCATTTGAAAGCACACTACGCAAATCAGAAACTTCGTTATCAACTTCTTCTGAAGACAGAGTTTTTTCCGAAGAACGAAAAACTAAGTGAACAGCCACGGACTTTTTGTCCGGATCAATACCCTTCCCTTGATAAACGTCGAAGAGTTCGACTTCGTTCAAAAGCTTGGAATTTTTTCGTAAAGCTTTTTCGAGTTTTGCAAAAATCGTTTCTTTGGCCACGACAAAAGCCAAATCGCGCTTAACCTCTGGAAATTCCGGAACCGACAAATATTTAATCTCCGTCTTACCAAAGACTGCAAGACGCGATAGATTAAGTTCAGCAACCGCAACGCGATTTTCCAAACCAAAACCTTGACCAATGTTCGGCTCAACTTCGGCCAAGTAGCCGACTTTTTCGCCACGGACAACAATGTTGGCTGAGCGGACCGGATGCAACCAGCTTTCACCTTCGCGAACTACAAACTCGGCCGAGAATCCAAGCTCGGTCAAAACCCCCAAAGTCATTCTTTTAACTTCTTTAAATGGCACAGCCTCACCCTTGGCCGAATAAGCGATGCCCAAATAATGATCTTGAAGCGGCAAAACTCCGTCACCCTCGCCCATAACCTCGCCAGCGTCTTCTGGAATATAACGGCAGCCGATTTCAAACAAACTGACAGTGTCGACAAAACGCTGATTTTTTTCGACATTCTCGAGCAGGTTCGGGGCCAAACAGCGACGCAAGTACGGCCGTTCTTTGGAAATTGGATTGGCCAATTCGATGTATTGCGACAAATCTTCTTGAAGGCGAGTTAAAGTGACCGGACTAACAAAAGAATAATTATAAGTCTCTGTGGCCTTGAAGCGGCCGGCCATAAGGTGACGAACTTGGCGCTCGAGAGATCGAACCGGATCTTGCTCGGGCGGAGCAATGTTGAGTTCGGGCAAGTCGCAAGGGATACGTCTGTAGCCGTAAACTCGGGCGATTTCTTCGATCAAATCTTCGGCAATGGAAATATCTTTGGTGGCCCGCCAAGTTGGAATGGTCACCGAAAGTTCGCGGGCTTTCTTTTTGATTTCAAAACCCAGGCGCTCAAGAATACCAACAGCGTCTTTTTCCGGAATCTCGAGACCAAGTTTTTGATTTAAATAATCGAGCGACAAAACGATTGGCCCTTGAGGCAATTCAAAATTACTGATATCGACGAGTTCAGAAACAACTTTTGTTCCCGGTACGATTTCAAGAAATAACTCGACAGTACGACAAATGGCGGCTTCGGCAAAATTCGGATCAAGACTTTTTTCGTAACGCAACGAGGCCTCGGAACGAAGCCCAAGTTTTTGCGAAGTTTTGCGGATGCCAGAAGGATTAAAATTGGCCGATTCCAGAAAAACCGCGGTGGTATTGTCATCAATCTCGCTATTCTGACCACCCATGATACCGGCCAAGGTAATGGATTTTCTGCCATCGCAAATCATGAGGTCATTCCCATCGAGTTCGTGTTCTTCACCGTCGAGAGTTGTAAACTTCTCGCCGTCAGTCGCGCGTTTAATAATGACTTCAATTTGTTTCTCGGTGCCAGAGGCATTCTCTAGTTTATTGACGTCAAAAGCGTGGAGCGATTGACCAACCTCGAGCATGACATAATTTGTAATATCGACAATATTGTTGATCGGACGCATACCAACAGCCAAAAGTCGTTTTTGCAACCACTCCGGTGAAGGTTCAATTTTCACTCCGTCAATAACCACCCCCAGGTATCGCGGACAAAGATCAGGGTCGATAACTTTGATATCGAGATCATAACCCTTCCCTTCTTTAATGACGGCAGGTTCTAATTCTTTAAATTTAACATTGAGCAAAGCGGCAATTTCGCGACCCATACCGTGATGGCTGAACAGATCAGGACGATTAGTCAACGACTTGTTATCGACATCGATGATTGTATCGTTGAGTCCGAGAGCCGCAGCCAGTGATGTACCCGGCTCAACCTCGAGGTAACTCAAATCAACAATTTCGCGCTCACCTTCTTGACCAGTGGCCAAACCGATTTCATTAGCCGAACAAATCATTCCGAACGATTCCACCCCACGCAATTTAGTCGGTTGAATCTCGACCGGCTCACCCTCGCCGTGCCATTTGACTTTGGCACCGACAGTGGCCACCGCGACTTTCATGTTGTCGGATAAATTTGAACCGCCGCATACAATTTGTACGGGTTCAAAATTTTGAATCCCCACATCGACCGAGCATACGCGCAATTTATCGGCATTGGGATGGGCCTCGATTTTCAAAATTTTTCCAACCACAATTTTCTCGAGCGGCGCGGCTTGAGAATCAATGTGTTCGACTTCGACTGTGCAATCACTAATGTGTTCGGCAAGATCTTGATCGGATAAACCATCTGGAAAATCGACGAAATCTTTTAACCAATTTTTTGATAACAACATATTTTCTACACTCTTTTTTGCCCTCTCCCCGGCCCTCCCCCACCGTGGCGGTGAGGAAGGGGGCATTCATTTTAGAGAGGTTTTGATTTTATTAATAACGGATTCGAGATCGTTTAAGACTTCTTGGTTAGTAAATCTGATTATTTTGTAACCAAGATTTTCTAAATCTTGAGTTCTTAATTTATCGTTTTCAGCGACATCTTTTTCGTTATGGATTTCACCGTCTATTTCAATAATCAATTTTTTACTCCGACGACAGAAGTCGACGACATAATTTTCTATTCCATACTGACGAACAATTTTTTCTCCGGTTTCTTTTCTTCTTAAATATTGCCAAAGAATGGCTTCGGCATCGGTTTGATTTCTTCTTAAAAATTGTCTGACATTTTTTTGATTCAACTTGTTAATCGAGGGTCTGTCTAACATAGAGTTCTCCCTTCCTCACCGCCACGGTGGGGGAGGGCCGGGGAGGGGGGTTCGAGTTAAAACTGCTGCAAAAACCTTACATCCCCACCCTGCATCAACCGGGCGTCATCGATGTTGTATTTCAACATCGCCAACCGTGACAAACCAAAACCGAAAGCAAAACCTTGATACTCGTTCGGATCAACACCGCCTTCGCGCAAAACATTCGGATGGACCAAACCGGCGCCGAGGACTTCGAGCCAGCCGGAGTTTTTACAAACACGACAGCCTTTTCCGTGACACAAGAAACAAGTGACCTCGCCACGAACACCGGGCTCGACGAACGGATAAAACTTGGGGCGTAGACGCATCTCGGCTTCTTCTCCAAACAAATGTTTGGCAACTTTTTCGAGACTGGCTTTCATGTGCGCGAAGTTAATGCCCTTGTCGACAACCAAACCTTCGAGTTGATAAAAAGTGTGCTCGTGTCTGGCATCGGTCGATTCGTTTCTAAAACAACGACCAGGAACCACTAAGCGAAGCGGCGCGCCGTACTTGCGCATAGCCCGAACCTGAACCGGCGAAGTCTGTGTGCGCATAACTTGGTCGGGGTGATTTTTGATATACAAAGTGTCCTGCATGTCGCGAGCCGGATGAGTTGGTGGAATGTTTAAAGCTGTAAAATTAAAAAAATCACTCTCAAGCTCGGGACCGTCGGCAATCATAAAACCCATTGAAGTAAAAAGATCCTCGAGTTCTTCTTGAACCCGGGTTACCGGATGCAAATGACCGTGCTCGTCAGCCGGAAAAACCGGTTCACTAACATCTAACCACTCGCCTTCTAAAATCTGATTGGTTTTTCGGGCCGCTTCGGCTCGGGCAAAACCTTCCTCCATGGCCATTTTGGTTTCGTTGGCCAAACGACCAATGGCTTTACGTTCGTCATCGGCTAAATCAGCCATCTCTTTCATGAGTGTGGCAAGATATCCTTTGCGACCAAGAAATTTATTTTTGATCTCTTCCAGATCAACACCGTCTTTTAAGTCGGCCAGAGCGGCGTCAAAAGTTTTTTTAAGATCGGAAAATTTTTGTTGCATATGTGTGTGTTGAGTGAAAACGTAGAAAACGTAGAAGGCGTAGAAATCGTAGAAGGCGTAGAAGGCGTAGAGGGTAGAAGGCGTAGAAATCGTAGAAGGTGTAGATCTACGCCTTCTACGAGGCCTCGCCACGAGACCGATTCTACGATTTCTACGAGGCCAACAGGCCGATTCTACGACTTCTACGACAATCCTACCCACCAAACTTGAACAAATCCCGCACCGTAACTACGGCGATTAGAAGAATTAAAACAATAAAACCAAGATTATGAACTAAGGTTTCCCATTTTTCATGAACAGCTCGGCCGCGAATTTTTTCTACCATTAAGAAAAGAAGTCGACCGCCGTCGAGAGCTGGAAAAGGCAGAATGTTAACCACGGCTAAATTGATCGACAAAACTGCAGCAAATTGTAGCAAGTAAACCAAACCCAAGGAGGCGGCCTCGCCAGTCATAACCGCAATACCAACCGGCCCGGATAATTCGGCCGAAACGCCTTGATAGGTTATTAAATTCCAAAGTAAATTCCCAAAAGCCTTCAAAACCTCCCAGGTAAAAACACAGGTCGCCTCTACCCCTTTAATCGCAGCTAAATACCAAGGATAAGAAACCAGGGCGGTTTTTACCAAACCAACACCAATTGCCATTCCTTCATAAGAAGGAATATTTGTGGCCGTAAGAGAGAAAGGAATTGTGTCTTCCCCGCGTTTCAAAACAAAATCCAAAGACTGGCCTTCACGACTTTTAATATAATCCCTGGCCTCGTTTGCCGAAACAAAAATCTGACCATCGACGGACAAAACCTCGTCTCCGGTCTCGACACCGGCGGCCGCAGCCGGACTTTCCGGGGCTACGCTCATAATCTGAACTTTTTCGTTATTCAGTTTAGCCGACAAGGACACAGTCTCATCGACAATGGTAGGCAGGCCCAGACCAAAACCAATAGAGAGCAACAAAGCGGCAAAAACAAAGTTCATAAAGACGCCGGCTATCAAAACAACAAAACGCTGCCAAACCGGCCGGCTAGCAAAACTGCGTGGGTCTTGTTTTAAATTCCCGGACTCACCATGAATTTTGACAAAACCGCCTAACGGTATCCAGTTGATGGAATAAACGGTTTCTTCTTCGCATTGTTCTTTACTGCCCCAAATTAACTTCCAACCGACTGTCGGCCGGACTTCGACGGTATCGCGAACAATGTCTGTTATGTTCTCGCCCGAAGCGGTTACTGTTACAGTAAGATCTTCGGTCTCTTCGACCAACTGCCGTTTTTCACCACAAACCCGCCTAATTCCAAAAATCCGTGGTGGAAAACCAAAACCAAACTCGTCCACCTTCATACCCAACTTTTTAGCCGTAAAAAAATGGCCCATTTCGTGGACAAAAACCAAAAGTGAGAGAATAATTAAAAAAACCAAAACAGTTGTTATCATAGGTGTGATTATTGTACGATAAATTGAGTTTTATGAAAAGTGGACTGGGGGGATTTGAATTTGGGGCGCTAAGGCCTTAAGGCGTTAAAGTTTTTATCTCAAAACCCCGATCCCCCAACGCCTTAGTGCCTTAACGCCTAAAAAAACATATCCCTCCGACCAACACAACACCAAATATGAAAACCGGACTTATTGTCGGAAAATTCGCGCCTTTGCACCAGGGCCACCAATACCTTATCGAAACCGCACTCGCAGAAGTCGAGCGGCTGGTGGTTTTGGTTTACGATTGTCCGGAGGTAATCGAGGTACCTTTGAAAGTTCGGGTTGACTGGATTCGAGAATTGTATCCTGAAGTTGAGGTTGTCGAGGGTTATGGCGCGCCGACCGAGCATGGAGATAGTCCGGAGATTACTCGTCGCAACATCGAATTTGTAAAAAGTTCCCTGCTCTGTCCTATAACTCATGTTTTCTCGAGCGAGTGGTATGGAGAGATTTTGGCCCGAGAGTTGGGGGCCGAAAATTTTTTGGTGGATAAAGAGCGAGTTCGGGTGTCGGTTTCCGGAAGTGAGATTAGGCAGAATCCGGAAAAATATAAAAACTTTCTAAACCCCGTGGTTTTACGAGATTTCTTGAAGAAAAATAACGATTCTCGCTAATTACCATACAGACTCTTGACATGTGGATAACCTTGTGGTACTTTGTGTATGTAAGACAATAACTAAAAACCTATGACGGCTTTTAATCAAAGAATCGGCGTGGCGGCAGACGCGGTAATTTTTACTGTCGACCATGGCGAACTTAAGGCCCTGCTAATCCAAATGAAAAAAACTCCCTTCTCTGGCCGCTGGGCCATGCCCGGAGGTTTAATTGAAAACAAAGAAACCACCAGACAAGCCGCCGAACGTATTTTAAAAATTCAAACCGGAGTTAAAGATGTTTATTTGGAACAGTTGCAAACTTTTGATGATTTAAAACGCGATCCCAACGGCCGAGTTTTGAGTGTGGCTTACATGGCCCTGGTACCAAGCGGCAACATCAAACTAAAAACCAACGATCGTTATTCTGATGTTCGCTGGTGGTCGATCAAAAAACTCCCGACTCTGGCTTATGACCACTCTGAAATCTTAAAAATCGCCATCAACCGTTTGCGTTCAAAATTGGAGTACACCAACATTGTCTGGAGCTTGTTGCCACCGGAATTCACTTTGACTCAACTACAAAATATTTACGAAATTATTCTTGATCGAGATCTTGATAAACGCAATTTCCGTCGGAAAATTCTAGAACTTGGTTTGGTCGCGACTACGGGTAAAAAAATCAAAGGCGAGGCTTATCGGCCGGCTGAATTGTATCGATTCAAACAGCGCCGCTTAACCTATGTCGAAGTAATCTAGAAAGAAAAACCGGGGCCGAAAACGGCCCCGGAAAAATTGGCCTCAAAGTTAGTGTAATAATAACATTAACATAATATGATCTTCCCTGCCCCAATCAACCACCGACCAAACAGCCGCGACGAAAAATTAATTTAATCACTTAGATCCTGCGTGAAGCAGG